>JANPNT010000147.1:0-8789 GCA_031427655.1 Burkholderiales bacterium | reverse complement strand
GGCTGAAAAATTGGCGATGCCTGCGGGTGTGCCGAGAGCTTGGGTTTGGGTTTGAATGTGCATCGGGATGGCACCCGCACTGGAGCGCGACGTGAAAGCGAAAACCAGCAGCGGCAGCATTTTTTTCACATAGATCTGCGGGTTCAAACCCACCAAGGCAATCAGCGCCAAGTGAATGCAAAACATCAGCAGCAGCGCGCTGTAGGAAGCCAGCACAAAGCTGAGCAATTTCAAAATTTCACTCGGGCTGGTGTGGGCCACCACCTGTGTCATAAGCGCGAACACGCCGTAAGGCGTCAAGCGCAGCACCATCTTGACCATCCGCATGATCACGGCCTGCGCCACGTCCACGAAGTTCTCGAATGACGCGAACAACGCCGCTTGTTTGACGGCAATGCCCGTGGCCGCCAAGCCAATGAAAACCGAAAAAATGACCACCGCAATGGTCGAGCTACCGAAGACCACGGGAAAGCCTTGGCCATCGCGCGCAGCCTGAGCAGCGCCAGCAACTCCTTCGACCGCGATCCATTTCTCGCCGCCATCTGGCGCGTACTGCAAGCCGAGCGCCGCTGCAACGAACGCTTGCGCGACGCCCGCCACCTGATTTTGCCAGCGGTTTGGCAGGCGCTGGCAGGCGCTGCTCATCAACTTGAGAAGGCGCTGTTGGACATGCAGTATTTCGAGTTCAGCGTGCAAGACGCTGAGCTGTCCATGTTGCAAACGCGCGCGGGCAAGCGCACACCGCAAGGTCTGCTTGGTTGGCTGCGCCGACATGCAGATCGAAGAAGTGGCGGGAAGCGTGGTGATCGGCGCGACCACGTTTCACGACAGCGACGTTCTCACGCTGGACGGCAACAACGGCTCGGTCTACGCCGGTGCCGCGCAGACCGAGCTTCACTGTCCCGACGATTTGCTGGAACGATTGAAGGTGCTCAGGCAGGGTGCAGATGCAGCAACTGCTCCTGCACATTGCGTAAGGTGAAGATCGGCAGGTACTGCTTCACTTTCGCGCCAAGCTCAAGTTTGGCGCGCTCCTGCTCGTAAAGTCGCGCCACTTGATCGAAGGGCAACTTTGATTCCACCGCCAAAAACTCGATGGCGTGGCGTTTCACGGACTCATCCAGCTGGCTGGGCATGGGGCGTCTCGATTTAGCGCTTGCAGTCTGGTGACGCGTCAACGCGCGAGGTAACCGCCGTCCACCGGGTAATAAGCCCCAGTCACAAAAGAGGCGCGGTCGGACGACAACCACACCACGAGTTCGGCCACCTCTTCGGGCCTTCCCAATCGGCCCAGCGGATGCGCCGCCACCAAACGCGCCACGACCGCTGCGTCGGCCTCTAACTTGCTCACCATCGGCGTGTGGATAAAGCCCGGCCCTACCGCATTCACGCGCACGCCTTGGCCGCTGTATTCCAACGCGGCCACTTGTGTGAGGCCCACCACGCCGTGCTTGGCGGCGGTGTAGGCCGAGTTGGTGGCAAAGCCCACTGCGCCCAACACCGACGCCATGTTGACGATGCTGCCGCCGCCGGTTTTGAGCATGGCCGCAATTTGCTGTTGCATGCCGTAGAACACGCCCGACAAATTGATGTTGATGACGCGGGCCCAGCCGTCCAGTGGGTAGTCGGCAATCGGCGCACTCGGGCCACCGATGCCTGCGTTGTTGCAGGCCACGTCAAGGCGGCCAAAGTGCGCCACCGTGCGCTCCACCAAGGCCTGTGAGTCGGCCGGCTTGCCCACATCGGCAGCCACAAAAATCGCGTCACCGCCTTGGTTTCGCACCATGGCCACGGTTTCGTGCCCGCCTTCGCTGTTCATGTCCGACACCACCACCTTGGCCCCTTCGCGGGCGTAGGCCAAAGCCACCGCGCGGCCAATGCCCGACGATGCGCCGGTCACCAGCGCTATCTTGTTGTTCAGCATGTTGATCTCCTTCAATGAGTGTTTTAAGGTTCTCTGGGTCAATCCAAAAGCACGAGGTGCCCGAGGTCTTTGGCTGCTTCAATCTCTTCAACGGACAACGCCGCTGAACTCTGCCCGCGCACGCCCCAAATAATGTCCACGTTGCGACCACCCATGCGCTCGAGCAAGCACGGGCCCATAGGGATGTTCTGCTTGCGCCCCGAGCCCGCCACGTAAGGCACGGGGCCGGTGATGCGCGCGCGGTGAGTGGTGATGTCCATGACCGATTCCGGTGGGTTTGGCGGGCGATTGAGATTGCGGGTGCGACTGCGATTGCGAGTGCGACGGCCAACCCGTCAATACACGAGGGTCGTCTTGTCGATGACTTTGCCCACACCGCTGCTGCCCCAGGCAAAGCGATTCACCAGCTCACGCTCTGCCCAGCTGTGCGCCGCAGCGGTGAGCGTCACGCTGGCCCCTTGAACGCCCACAGTGACGGCTTTTGCATCGTTTACGGCACGGCGCATCCGCGCGGCCTCAATGTCGGCCTTGACCACAGTGGCCGACAAGGCCGGCTTGATGACGACCCAGTTGCTCACCCCCATCACGTCACCACACCGTTCTTCACCTCAACGCCAATCTGCGCGGCATGCACAGCGAACTTCCACTTCAGTTCTGCCGTCACGTCTTGCTGCAATTGCGAATCCAGTTTCATGGTCAGGTGTGCTTTGGGTTTCGACACCGAAGCATGCGCTGCCCGGGTGCTGTGGTCTGTGCGCCAGCGAACCTTGCAGGGCGAGTGTTTTTCTCTTGCCGTGTTCGGTGGCGCACGGTGGTGGGGACTCGTTTTGAATACGCTGCGATCAATCGCTTGGCTCGTTCGATGTGACCGTTTGCCAAACGGGGCGACACGTGGTCACTTCACTTGGCCACAGCCTGCAGCCTCACCACCTGACTCATCGGAGCGCCACATGACATCAGCCGCTGTGAAAAAACCTTTGCATCAAAACCTTCCCCACACCGCGCTGAGCCACGGCGTGCGCAGCTTCGACGCCGACTCAGACGCACCTTGCACCAACGGATTCATCGCCTTGCTGGAGGCGTTTCGTGCCACCGGCGGCACGGCACCTGGTGCCACGGTCGCGCGCTTGCTGGAGGAACACCAAGGCGGCCAAGACGTCAGCTTGCCCGAGCTCGTTTACACGCGTCAGCTCTTTGGCTTTGACTGGCGAGCCAACTTTTGGATACCGATGTTTCAGTTCCAGGCGGACGACCTGGTCTTGAAGAACGCACCACAGCGCGTGCGCGAGGCGTTGCCAACAGCGTGGTCGCGTTGGGCGGTGGCGTGCTGGTTTGCGGCACCCAACATCCATCTAAATGGTCTCAGCCCGGTGGATGCGCTGGACGCGGATTTGAGCGCTGTGCTGTTCGCTGCTGTGGCGTGTGATGCGCGCGGGACGTCAGCTTTGTTCGGCACGGCCTCAGCCTCGGCGAGAGCGCCCGCAATGCGCGAACGTCGCGCCACTGCACGTCTGTGAGTGACGCCAGTTGGGTCATGAGGGGTGCCCAGAGGCTTCCGGTGCGCTGACGCAGCTGTCATGAGCCAACCACTCTCCCGCAGTTTCAGTCGCTTTCTGCACAGCCGCCGAGCAAAGCAACACTTCGAGCGCCGCCCTTTGCTTGGCACGCTGATGTCGTCCCCGGCGGCCATGCCGGACGGCGTTGGCCCGCGTGCCAACTCGCTGGGCGCAGAACTGCTGGCTTGCGCCCTCGAGGCACCCGCACAAGCATTGCTGCGCTTGCAATCGCGCGCCGACGGGCTTGATGCAGCCGAGGCCGCAAAACGCTTGGCGCGAGACGGCCCGAACGAGATCCAACACGAAGCGCCGCTGCCAAGCTGGCTGCGCTTGTGGCGCTGTTACCTCAACCCTTTCAACCTGTTGCTCACGGCGCTGGCATTGCTGTCGTCGTTGAGCGGGGACGCCAAGGCCACCGTGGTCATCGCCGTGATGGTGGCCTTGAGCACCGGCGTTCGCTTCGTGCAAGAGGGCCGCTCGCAACGTGCCGCCGAAGGCTTGCGGGCGATGGTCAGCAACAAGGCCAGCGTGCTTCGCAGACCGAAAGCTGTGCCCGACGCAGCGCAGGACATCGCGCAGCGCGACCTGGTGGCCGGTGACGTGGTGGCCTTGTCGGCTGGCGACATGATTCCTGCCGATTGCCGCGTGCTGACTGCGCGCGATTTGTTCGTGGCGCAGGCCGCCATGACCGGCGAATCGGTGCCGGTGGAAAAGTTTGTCCAAGCCGCTGCGCTGGCTGTGGGTACGCTGAATCAGAGCGGCCCACTCGACCAACGCAACCTCGTTTTCATGGGCACCAACGTCACCTCGGGCACCGCCACGGCGTTGGTGGTGGCCACCGGGCCACGCAGCTACTTCGGCACGCTGGCGGCGCACGCCACCTCCATGGACACCGATCCCAACGCCTTCCAGGCTGGCGTCAACAGCGTCAGTTGGCTGTTGATTCGATTTGCCGGGGTGATGGTGCCGATTGTGTTTTTGATCAACGGCTTCACCAAGGGCAATTGGTTGGAAGCGTTTTTGTTTGCGCTGGCGGTCGCGGTGGGTTTGACGCCCGAAATGTTGCCCATGATCGTCACCAGCACGCTGGCCAAAGGCGCGGTGAAGTTTGTCGCGTAAAAAGGTGGTGGTCAAGCGCTTGGATGCAATTCAAAACTTCGGCGCGATGGACATTTTGTGCACCGACAAAACCGGCACGCTGACGCAAGACAAGGTGGCGTTGGCGCGGCACGCCGATGCGTACGGCAACGACACCAACGAGGTGCTGAACTTTGCGTTCCTCAACAGCCATTACCAAACCGGCTTGAAGAATTTGCTAGATCGCGCGGTGCTGGCCCGCGTGGACGTGGCAGCCGAATTGAAGCTGAACGAGGCTTACCGCAAAGTCGACGAAATTCCCTTCGACTTTCAGCGCCGCCGCATGTCGGTGGTGGTTGCCGCCTTGGTGGACGGGAAAGACCACCATCACGAATTGATTTGCAAAGGTGCGGTCGAAGAGGTGCTGGCGGCGTGCACACAGGTGCGCACTCAGGAAGCCACAGATGCCAGTTTGGACCGCGACCGCGCCATGCCCACACTGCCTCTCGACACCGCGCTGTTGGCGCGCACGCAAGCCGTGACGGCTGCGCTGAACGCTGAGGGTTTGCGCGTGGTGGCGGTGGCGGTGAAAACATTGCCGCCAGCCCAGGCCACCTACTCTGCGGCGGACGAGGTCGGCCTCACCCTCATCGGCTACATCGCCTTCCTCGACCCACCCAAAGAGTCGGCCGCGCCTGCGCTGAAAAAGCTGGCTGAGCACGGCATCAGCGTGAAGGTGCTGACCGGCGACAACGAACCCGTCACAAGGCATGTGTGCACGCAGGTTGGCATCGCCACTGACGGGGTGCTGTTGGGCTCGCAGATTGAAACGATGAGCGACGACGCGTTGAAGACCGCAGCGCTAGCGCACAACATCTTCGCCAAGCTCGCCCCTTTGCACAAAGAACGCATCGTGCGTGCGTTGCGCGCCAGCGGCCATGTGGTGGGCTTCATGGGCGACGGCATCAACGACGCGCCCGCGCTGCGTGCCGCCGACATCGGCATCTCGGTGGACAGCGCGGTGGACATTGCCAAAGAAGCCGCCGACATCATCTTGCTGGAGAAAAGTTTGCTGGTGCTGGACGAGGGCGTGGTGGAAGGCCGCAGCACCTTTTGCAACATGCTGAAGTACATCCGCATGACGGCCAGTTCCAATTTCGGCAACGTGCTCAGCGTGTTGGTGGCCGGCGCGTTCCTGCCGTTTTTACCCATGCTGCCCTTGCAACTGTTGGTGCTGAACCTGCTGTACGACCTGGGGCAAACCGGCATTCCATTTGACAATGTCGATGCTGAATTGGTCACCCAGCCGCTGAAGTGGAACCCCACCGACATCGGCCGCTTCATGCTGTTTTTCGGGCCCATCAGTTCGCTGTTTGACATCGTTACTTTTGCAGTGATGTGGTGGGCGTTGGCCGCCAACAGCGTGGCACAGCAGGGGCTGTTTCAGTCAGGCTGGTTCGTGGTGAGTTTGCTGACACAAACCCTGGTGGTGCACATGCTGCGCACGCCCCAAGTCCCTTTCCTGCAAAGCCGCGCATCGGGGCCGTTGCTGGGCATGACCTTGGTCATCATGGCCGTGGGGTTGTGGCTGCCGCAGAGCGCTTTGGCCGACTACTTCAAATTGCAGGCGCTGCCTGCGCAGTTTTACTTCTGGCTGCTCGGCATCTTGGTGGGCTACGCCGCGCTGACCACGCTGATGAAGCGCTTCTACATCCGGCGCTTTGGTTGGCAATAGGTGCTTGCAAAGCGACACTGCTTTCAGTTTTTCTCGCGCTCTTCCCAGTCTACCCAAGGCACCGATTGCGATTCGACGTAACGGTTCACTGCCTGCCCGAGCGTCGGAAAAAAACGCGGCTCGCCCAGCCGATTGAACAGCCCGAAGCGCTTGAGCTTGTCTTTGACCGGGTCCTTCATTTCGGCAAAGCACAGCGTGATGCCCGCTGCCATGAGGGTCGCATCAAGTTCGTCCAGCACATCGGCCGAGGTGACGTCCACGCTGGTCATGGGCTCGGCGCTGACGACCAGCCAGCGCACCGGCGACGGCGAACTTGTGGCCGCCGCGAGCACGCGGTCCCGGAACCACTCAGCATTGGCAAAAAACAGCGGCGCATCCCAGCGAAACAGCACCAACCCCGGCACGAGGCGCGCCGCCGGATAGCGCTTGATGTCGTGGTAGCCCTTGAGCCCGTCAACCCGCCCGAGCACCGCAGAGTGGGGCCGCCAGCCGTCCCACAGAAATTCGATCACTGCAATCAGGATCGCCAGCCCAATGCCCGCAGTGGCCCCCAACACCGCCACCCCCACCGAGCAGCCCACCGACAGCCAAAACTCCCATCGCTGAATGCGGTAAATACGCCGCAGATCGGTGAACTCAAACAGCGCCAAAGCTGCCGATATCACCACCGCGGCCAATGCGGCTGTGGGCAGGCTGGCCAGCAGCTTGGGTGCCCAGATCAACAAGCTGGCCACGGCCACGGCGCCCACCACGCTGGCCAATTGCGTTCGTGCACCTGCCGCTTCTGCAACGGGCGTGCGCGACGCGCTGGCGCTGATGGGAATGCCTTGGAACAGCCCCGCCGCCAAGTTTGCCGCGCCCAAAGCCACCATCTCTTGGTCAGGGACAGAGGCCGCACCCACCCGTGCGGCATAGGTGCGTGACAACACGCTGGTGTCAGCAAACGACACCATGGCCACCGCCAACCCACCCATCAACACCGGCACGATGTCTGCCGCTTGGAGCATCGGAAATGACAGGCCGGGCAGCCCTTGCGGCAAGGTTCCAAGCACCGGCACACCCGCGCGCGAGGACAAATCCAGTGCGCCCACCACCAAGCCTGCGCCCACCACGGCCAACAAAACACCCGGCACGCGCTGGCGGCTTTTGAGCAGCAAGATAACCGCCAGCGACCCCACACCCAGCGCCAGCGCCACCCCGTTGGTGCGGCCCGCCAACAGGCCATCTTTGAAGTTGACGCTCGCCTGCAACAAGCCGTCGCCACCGGCCGTGAAGCCGAACAGCGCGGGCAACTGGCTCACCAACACCGTCAAGGCAATGCCGTTCATGTAGCCGTAGCGAATGGGCTTGGACAGCAGCTCGGTGATGAAGCCCAAGCGGCCCACACCGGCCAACACACACAAAACGCCAGACACCAGCGCCATCATCCCGGCCAGCGCCACGGCGCGCTGCGCATCACCGTCTGACAACGGCAACACCACCCCCAGAATCAACGCCACCAAAGACGAGTCGGGGCCCAGCACCAGCACCCGGCTTGGCCCGAACAGCGCATAGGCCAGCAGCCCGAAGATGGTGGCGTACAGCCCGCTGATGGCCGGCACGCCCGCAGCGACCGCATAGGCAATGCCGACCGGCACCAAGACTGCGGTCAACACCAGACCGGCCACCACGTCGTGACGCAGACAAGCCCATTCGTAACGTCGCGCGGTTTCAATGCCGGGGAACCAGCGCCGCCACCCCACCGCGCGCTTCGGCCACAGCGAGCGCGCGACCCGACTTGGTGCGGCGCTGGCTGGCGGCGGCGTCTGTTTACTCACGGCCTGCGCTGGCTTGGATCGGGTGTGGCGCGGGTGGAGCGCGGGCGTAGCTTAGGGGCGTCGTGGACGAAGCCTTGATGCGGCCGAAACTCAGCGCAGAAACCGGCGCCACGGTTTGCTCGAAGAGATAAATGGTCTCGTTCAAGTAGCGTGCGACTTCCGTGATGTCGCTCTCGCTCCACGCCAGCGAGCTCGCGTCCTGCCAGCGTCGCACCTGCCGCTTGAGGCTGCTCCAGTTGTTGGCCACACGCTTGTCACGCCAATGCATCTCCTTGGAGTGGCAAGAAATGCAGTGGGTGGTGTAGAGCAATTCGCCACGCGATGGGGCCGGGGTGGGCAGGTCGGGCGGGACGGCCTCGGCGACAGACTCGACGCTGGCCGCGAGCGTGATTTCAAAAATCGTCGGCACTGCTGGCGGGTCTGCGAACGCAGCTTGCGTCTGCACCGAAAGCGCCAGCGCCAAGCCGGTGCCAAATCGAACCAAGAGCTTGTGCATCCCAAGCCTACTTTTTGAGCGTGAGCTCGTCGTGAATGCTGTGCGCCCCATCGGAGGCGCGCGCAATCTTGATGGCCGCATTGATCTGTTCCTGGTTGTTGAGCACCCCGATGAGTCGCACATCGCCTTTGAGCGTCACCACGGTGATGTCAAAGCCCTTGAGCAGATCGTTCTGTTGCAGCGC
>JANPNT010000146.1:0-16335 GCA_031427655.1 Burkholderiales bacterium | reverse complement strand
CAAGGCAAGCGCATGCAGAGCAGCCTGAACCTCGCACTTGGCTCGTGGGCTGGTTCTCATCAATGGGTTTGCCCGCAAGGCGCGTGAACCAGCGTCGTGCTGGCATGAATGAATTGCTCGACCTCGTACGCCTGCGACGCGCGCAACAGGTGACGCGTGCCTTAAGTATTGACGCTGCGGTGGCGGGTCGTCGGCGTTGCTCAAATCGAAGTAAGCCACCAAATGCACAACGCTGGCAAAGTGCCCGCCGTGAGCGTCACGAATCTTGCGCAGCGCCAGTTCGATCGACGATGCCTAAGCGAAGTCGGCTTGCAAAATGGGAAAGCCGCTTACTTGTGCTTTTCGATCAAGCCCAACCACGCGGTGCCCGTCACTCAATGACCGGGCCAAAGTCTGCCCGAGGTTGCCGGCGGCGCCTGTGATGAGAACCAACGGCAGCGAATCTGAGGTGGTCATTGGGTGGGCTTTCAGTGCGGTCGATCTGGTGGGACGGCAGGCATTGCGCCGGTCACAACTCAGGCCCTTGCGGGCCGAACCTGCGTCACCGTGGAGCACATGAATGCTTGATGGGCGCTGGAAAAATCCCACTGCTCAATGCTGCAATAGCGCGGTGAAGCGCCCTTAATCCAGCGCAACAGATTCACCGAATTCGGCGCACCAGGCCGCACCCGCGACGACACCGCGGTGCCAGCCTGCACTGCCCACATCGCACGCGCCAGGCCTTGAATCTCCAACACGTACGGCAAATGAATGTGGCCGCCCATGACCAAATCGGCACCTGCTGCGGCCCAGCGCTTCAACGCCTGCGCGTGCCCGTGCAGCAGGTTCGGCCGGTCTTCAGCCCGCGTGACGGCCACAGGCTGGTGCACCACCACCAGGCGCAACTGCGCTGCTGTCGCGCCTTGCAGAAGTTGGGCCACGCGCTCAACTTGCTGCGCTGAGACCTCGCCGTCTTTGTGCCGCCGCGCGCGCGTGGTGTTCACGCCCACCACCAGCAAGTCGGGCGAGGCGTGAACCGGCTCAAGCTCGCTCCCAAACGCCGCCATGTGGCCGGCATAAGGGCGTTGCAGGCGGGCCCACACATTGAACAACGGGATGTCGTGATTGCCCGGAATGGCCAGCATCGGCGCACCCAAGCGGTTCATGAAAGCGCGCGCTGCCTGGAATTCAGCCGGCCGCGCACGCTGCGTGATGTCGCCGGACAACACGAGCAAATCAGGTCGCTGTTGCAAGGCCAGCGCCACCAGTGCTTCAACCACCGCAGGCTGTTCAGTGCCGAAGTGCATGTCTGAGAGTTGCATCAGCACGCTCACAGGCGCGTTCCATTTGCTTCAGTTTTGACAGCGGTTGCTTGTGACAACGCAGCCCCTTCGGACCTTGGCAACATCAGGTAAAGCGGTTTGTCGAGCACTTGGAAATTCAGTGGTGCGCGCATGCGCGCCACCTCGCCGTCGAAGGCCACTTTCACGCCCCGGCGGCCTGGCACCAGCGTGGGCGACACCAGCATGCGCTTGAACTCGAAGTGCTCCACGCTTTGCGCCTCGCCCAGCGTGCCCATGGCCCCGCGCAGCATCAGCCCCAGCATCGCCAAAGTACCAATGGGCTTCAACATCACCGCAGTGATCGCAGCTTCTTTGAGAGCGTCGATGCCGCAGCGATCAGTACGGCTGTCGTGCGTCGGCGGCTCCACGCCGAAGCGCTCCAACTGCAGCCGGTTGTTGCCCACAAACAAAGTCAAGGTGCGCACGTCGCGGGCCGCTGCGCCTTGCTCAATGTGCAGCCGCAGTCGGCGTTGCGCACGCAGCAAGGTGACGCTGGCCGCCCAAAGCGCCACCCAGCGGCTGCGCCCAAAGCGCGCCTTGTAGGCCTCGCGGTCTTCCAGCAAATGCGGGTAGAGCCCCAGGCTTGCGTTGACCAAAAAAACACGGTCGTTCACAGCCGCCACCTGAACCGGCGTGGGCACGGCGCGCAGTAATAAGTTGACAGCGTCAGTCACCTCAGACGGAATGCCGTGCGTGCGAGCAAAGTAGTTGAACGTGCCCTGCGGCACCACACCCATGGCACAGCCTGACGCGTGCGCGGCCTGCGCCACGGCGTTCATCGTGCCGTCACCACCAACCGCGACCACGGCCGACTTTGTTGCAAGAGCTTGGCTTGCGGCATCGTTCGCCGCACTGGGCAAATCAGCGGGGCGCCTGAAGCGCAATTCTCCAGTTCGCCCGGCAGCCCGCAAAGCAGCTTCGATGGCCTCGCGTTTGGTTTCGGCGTCAGCGCTTCCCGAGGCCCCATTGATCACAAATTGGAGTGGCGCGGCCGGGTCGATTTCGGGGCAAACAAAGCTTTGGCTGTGCGTCATGAATGCAAGTCTCAGTGCGGTTCGCCAATAGCGAAGGTGTTTTGGTGACGTTCTGAACCAGGAGTGTGGACGGCAGAAGGCGTCGATGCGAAAGGCGGGCCCAGCGAGGACAGTTTTTGCCGGGTTTGCAGCCTCATAGCCGTGGCTATGGGACAAAAAGCCGGTAAAAAATGGAACGCTGCGGCCGACTTGCAGCCGATGTTCCTTCTGCCGCCCACACTCCTGGGCAAACCGCCTTGAGTCGAGTGAGTGGGACGAGGACTACAGCGCGAGCGCACAAACGCACTTCAAACGCGCTTTTAACGCGCTCAGCCGCGCCGCAGCAGGTCACCAAAAACCGTGTGTTCGCCGTCTTTGCGATCTGCACCGGGCGCGTCGTACAGCACCAGCCAACTTGGCTTGCCGCCGGACAGCGCGGACGGCAAATCGCACAACGCCTCGGCGCGGTTGGTGCCCAGCCCGTGAGGCAAAGAAACCGAGGCATTCAGGCCCGATTCAAAGCGAACAAGCTCACGGTTTTCGGCCAACGAGGGCTTGGCCGCAGCCCATTTGAAAACCCGTATTTCGCCGTTCAGCACCATCGTCGGGCCCGCCAAGATGTAGAGGTCGTCGCCCGAGAAATGCAGGTCGCGAACGCCCAAGCCGTCCAACTGCAAAAAGTGCTTGCGCATCAAGCTGCCGCTGTCGTCCAAGGGCACCAAACGAAGTTCGTCGGCTTGAGCTTCAACGGCAATTTCCAGCAAGCCCGACCAGCCCCGCAGCACCGGGCCGCGCAGGCCGAGCAGCAGCCGGGAGCCGTCCACGGCAAGGCCTTCGATGTCGAAGCCGTTGTCCTTGCCGGGGATGGCCATGTAAGGCCCGAAGTGCGGGTCGTCGGACAACAAACGGGTGAGCAAATTGGTTTGGGCATCGCCTTTCAAACGCAGCGCGCGTCGGCCGTCTTTCGCCTGCCGCACCAAGCAAGGCGCGCCGTCGGCGTTAGGCTCGATGGGCAAACAGGCCAGCAAGCGACGGTTGCCATCCAGCGCCAGCTTGGAAAGCCGCTTGGCGTTTTCAGCATGGGTTTTGTCCAACTTGGCGTTCTTGCGCTTCAGGCCGTGCGAGCCCACCACCCACAGGAAGCTTTCGGTGGCGGCCATGCCTTCGAGGTCGGCCTCGTCATCGGCCGCGCCGGGGCAAGTCGAGCAAGTCGGCCAACGGGAAATCCTGCACTTCGCCGAAACGCAGAAGTTCCGGCCCAACGGGTTGGAGCCGACGCAGGCGGTCGATGCCGCAGGCTTCATCGCCTGCCACCCAAAGCCAATCGCCGGTGAAAGCAGCACCTGACAAATTGGAGTGAACCAAGCTGCCGGGCTCAAATTCCAGGCGGACGGCATTGGCCTTTCGGGTGTTGGGCATGGATGGATTCTCCAAAAAAAAAATTATGGGCATGCAAAGCGCTTCGAAGTCTGCGGCCAGAGCCCGCCGTGGCGCTGCGGTTTGTGCGATGTTGCCGTTCTCAAAAAGCTGCTTTTTCCAAGGGTTTGAGCAGTCTACATTTCGAGTCGTCTCGCTACCCACTACTACCAGGAAACGCCATGAAATGCCCGAGCTGCACCGATATTCCGCTGACGATGAGCGAGCGCCAAGGCGTCGAGATCGACTACTGCCCGCAGTGTCGCGGCGTGTGGCTGGACCGGGGTGAGCTCGACAAGCTGATCGAGCGCGCGGCCACGATGCAACCCGCCTCATCGCGAAGTGCGCAACCGCAACCGCAACCGCAATTTGTTGATTCCGACCACGACCACGACCACCGCCGCAGCCATTCAGGCAAGCGCCACAAATCATGGTTGGGCCAAATTTTTGATTGACCCCTCGTCAACTTCTGCACACCCCCGCAGCCCAGATCATGCGCAACTATTCGGTAGACAGCCCCCAAGCCGCAGCCCGCGTCGTGGCACTCACTTTGGTGGCCGACGGTGACATCGGCGATGCAGAAATCGAGTGGCTGGACCGTTTGGCCGTGCATGAGCAGCTGGGCCTGACCCGGCTCGAATTGCACGCGGTTTTAGACGCCTTTTGCGAAGACCTGTTGTCCAGCGGTCAGCTCAAATGGGCCGACGCCTGCCCGGTGGTCGAGCGCACGCTGGGCGACTTGATGGCCGACATCGAAGACCCCGCGCTGCGCCTGGAGGTACTGCGCTTGTGCGTCGAGTTGGCCGAGGTGGACTCGCATGTGGACGAGGGCGAGTCCATCGTGCTGGTGGCCGCGGTGGAGCACTGGGGCCTGCACGCCGACATGTTTCGGTGAATGCAAACCCCAGCGCCAACCCAGCATCCAGCGTGCGCGCCCGAATCAAGGCAAGGTTGCCACCAGAATTTGGCCGCTGCTCAGAACCACAAGCCGCTTGCTGTCAAGCACCGCGATGCCGTCGATGTTCCAAACCGTGGGTTCAGCTCCGAGCACTACGTAGGCGCCGCGCGGTATCAAGACGCTGGGCACGCCACCTGGCGGCAACCTCATCAAGCCCGAGGTATTGCTGCCGTAGTAGAGCGTTCCGGCTGAGTCCACTGCGATGGCAGTGACTTGGCTGTTGCCCGGAAGGGGAAGTGTGCTGACGCTCGAACCATCGCTGGAAATTTTGCGCACCACGCTGTCAAAGCCCACGTTGCTGTCCACCACGTACAGCGCGCCGTCGGCTGCAAAGGCAATTTGTTTCGGCGTGTTGAAGCGGGCTGTGGCGATGGGGCCATCGGCACTGCCGCTTTGGCCCATCACACCGGCGTAGGTGGTGACGGTGCCGGCCGCGTCGATGCGCCGAACCGCGTTGTTGCTGTCGCCCACAAACACGTCGCCTCCCGGCTTCACGGCCACGCCCCAGATGGCCCCGAAACGTGCGGCCATTGCGCTGCCGTCCACGGCACCGCGGTCGGTGCGGGAGCCTGCGAGCAAGGTGGTGCTGTTGTCGAGCGCAACGCGGCGCACGCCGAAACTGTCACCCATGTAGAGCACGCCCGTGCTGTCGCTGGCGACGGCGGCCACATCGCTGACGAACTGGGCTGCGCTGCCCACGCCGTCGATCATCTCGGTCGCACCCGGCCCATTGGTCAAGCCAGCGGCCAGCGTGACCACGCCTGAGGGGCTGATGCGTCGCAGCAGGCGCGACAGCTTCTCAAACACCACGACGTTGCCCGCCGGGTCCACGGTGACGGCTTGCAAACTTTCGCTGGCCAAGTTGGCGAATGGCATCTGCGCCAGAACGCCGGTGCCCGTGGCCGTCATGTTGCGCGCGAAACCAGAGGCGACGGTGTGCAGCACACCTGTGGCGCTCAATTCGCGCAGCATGAGGGTCTCGGCCAGCATCAAGCCGCCGCTCGCTGCCAGCGAGACACCGCCAGCCGCAGCGACGCGCGCGTGGGGCGCCATGCCATCGACAAAGCCGGCGCCCAAGACCGACGAACCGGCGATGTTGGTGACAGTCAAACTCGTCAAGTCAAGTTGCCGCAGCAGACCCAACGCGCTGCGAAAAACCAGCGTGTTACCGCGCACCACCATCGCCGTGGCGCTGGCGTTGGGGAGCAGAGTTTCGACCGACACCGCCGCCTTGCCACTTCGCACCACGCGTCGAATGGCGGCACCGTCGGCCACCAAAACATCGCCGTTTGCCGCCACTGCCAGCGCAGCAGGCCCGGCGAAGCGGGCGAACAGCGGCGCGCCGTCTTGATAGCCCACCACACTGCCGGCATAGGTGCTCACCACACCGCCGGGGGTGACGCGGCGGATGCGGGCGTTGTCGGTGTCGGCCACATACAGATCACCGTCCGGCCCCGTTGCAATGGCGCTTGTGCGCGAGAAGCGCGCGGCGGCTGCCGTGCCGTCCACCATGCCACCGGCACCGGCCACACCGGCCACCGTGCTCACCGTGCCATCGGGTGCAATGCGGCGCACTGTGTAGTTGGCGGTGTCCGCTACATACACGTTGCCTGCGGCGTCGTGCGTCAAACCCTGAGGCCCGCGGAACAAGGCTACGTCGGCAGCACCGTCGGTGGAGCCGCCCGCAGCGCCTCCCCCCACGGCAGTGATGCTGCTGAGGTCGGCGCTGAGCCGTTTGATGCGGCTGCTGGTGATGAACACATAGCTGCCTGCGGACTCGCGGTCGATGCCGCTGACCTCAAATATTTCGGCCTGCGGTCGCAGTCCAACAAGAGGCAGCGTGGCCAGCGCGACCTTGGGCGGCGGCGTGACGGTCAGCAGCGCGACTTGGCTGTTGGTGAGGCTGAGGCCGCCGCAGTCGAGCACCGCGCGAAACTGCGCCCCGCTGTCGCTGAGGGCGGTTGCCACGCTGTAGCTGGCGGCCGTGGCTGCGATGATGTGGGCAAAACTCACAGCGCCGCCCGACGTTTGCCCGCGCTGCCATTGAATGCCCAGCGTACCCGCGTTACAAGTGGCGGCGACACTGAAATTCGCCGCCGTGCCTGACGGCACAGAGACAGCAGCAGGTTGAAGGGTGACGGTCAATACCGGCAGGCTGACGGTCAAGATGGCGGCCGTGCTGGTGGCGCTGCCTGCCGCGTTGCTGACAACGGCGCGAAAGCTGGCTGCGTTGTCGGCCAGCGTGGTGGCGGCGAGCGCGTAAGTGGTGGTGGTGGCACCGGCAATGTCGGTGCCGCCGCGTTGCCACTGCACGATGAGCGGCGCATCGCCCGTCGCGGTCACCGTAAAGCTGGCAGGCTGCCCGGCCGTCACGCTGACGTTGACGGGTTGCAAGGTGAAGGTGGGTGGCACTGACCCTGCCGATCCCCCGCCACCCCCGTCGCCTTCACCGCCTCCACCGCAACCCGACAAAAGCAAGGCCACAAACATCGCGTTCAACAGCGAGTTGAACAGCAGGTTTTTCAGGGTAATTTTCATGATGAGACCTTGCAAATCAATCGACGCTCAAGCGTGTGATGTCGTGGGAGCAGTCGCGCCGCACAACAGCAATTCATTGGGGCCCACCCAAGCGGTGGGAGTGGTGAACACATTCAGCCGCTCGGTCATGTCGTCCCAAGCATCACGTTGAGCGTCTGACGGCAGCGACGCCAGAATTTCCATGATGGGCGTGCCAGAGGTGCGCACAAAGTCAACGTAGTCGCGGCTGGTGGGCAGCCGAAACGGAGCGGCCACGGCGTTGACTTCAATGTCAACAAAGCCCGCTGTCTTCAGCAGCTGCGCGAGCAGACCGGGCTGGCCCAAACTCAGCAAGCTGCCAGGCGAATATGGCAACCGGGGCGGCAGGCCCGCGTGGCGCAACGCGGTGCTCAGCATCAAGCCGATGCAGGGGTTGTGCTGCGGCTGCGAGAACACCAAAGCGCTGAAGCGACCACCCGGCCGCAAAGCGGCTCGCGCCTGCGCCAACGCATCGAGCGGGGCATGACAAAACATCAAGCCCAAGCGACAAACCGCAGCGTCGAAGTTGCTGCCGCCCAAGCCGAGCGTTTGCGCATCGGCCACCTGCGTGCTCACGTTGTGCAGGCCGGCGCTGCGGGCGTTTTCAGCGGCCCACAACAAAATGGTGGCCGAGATGTCGGTGGCCAGCACCTGGCCTTGCGAGCCCACACGGCGCGCAATGTCCAGGGTCTGGTCGCCTGCACCGGCTGCGATGTCGAGCACCTTGTTGCCTGGTGCAATGCGCGCCGAATCCAACATCGCGGCGGTGGCCTCCTCGAGCCAGGTGCGGATGATGTGGCTGTGCCGGTTCCAGCCGTGGGCTCCTGCGTCCCAGGCCTGCGCAGACGCCACGGAAGCGACGGCGCTGATGGTTTTTGCGTCCATGGCTTTTGCGTCCATCAATCGGCCCGTATGCCCGAGGCACTGATGAGAGGCTGCCAGTAGCGCTGCTCTGTGGCAATGCGCGATGCCAGCGCGGCAGGCGTGCTCGACGCGGCCAGCATGCCCGAGTCGGCAAACGCAGCCACCAGTTCAGGTCGCGCAATTGCGGCGCGCAACGCCTCCGAGGCAGCCGCGATCGTGGCCGCAGGCACCCGCGCCGCCATGAAAAACGCAAACCATTCGCGCACCACCAAATTCGGGTGGCCCTGCTCCACCAGGGTAGGCACATCGGAGAAGTAGCTGCTGCGCGTGGCTCCCGACGTGGCAAGCACCCGCAGCCTTCCGCTGGCCTTGTGTTGACGGAACAAGCCTTCGGGCAATACCAGTGCGGCAATCTGGCCGCCCAGCAGGTCGGTCATCGCCGGTGGGCCGCCCGAATAAACGATGTGCTGCCACTCCACGTCAACCTCCCGGAAAAGCATGGCCTCCAGCAAATGCGGCAGCGTGCCCGTGCCCGGCGACGCCACATTGGCGAGCTTGGGGTTGCGCCGCATCCACTCAATGAACTCAGTCAAATTGCGCACCGACTCCGGCACGGCGGGGCCGATGGCCAGGGCCAGCGTCATCTCACCGGCCAGTGAAACCGGCTGCAAGTCAAGCACTGGGTCGTAGGCCAGCTTCGAATACAAATACGGATAGGCAGTGGCGATGGCACCTTGCGCAAGCAGGACGGTGGAGCCGTCGGCAGGGGCGGCCTTGAGCGCGGCCACGGCGATCTGCCCCGCTGCACCGGGCTTGTTTTCTACCGTCAGGCGCTGCGCGTAACGACCCGTCATTTGTTCGGCGATTCGGCGCGCCACGATGTCTGGAATGCTGCCGGCTGGGCCGCTGCACAGCATGTGCAGTGTCCCGATGTTGGTTTGCGCAACTGCCGGGAAAACTGCCGACAATCCAGCGCCCCAGCCCGCCACGGCGGCGACGGCCGAGACGCTGTGGCGCAGGAAAATTCTTCGTTGGTCTTGTGTCGGTGCTTGGATCAAACGGCGGCTCATGGCGTGTCCTCAGAAACCGGGCCCACCAAAGCGGCGCACCCGATGTCAGAAGACTAAGCCGTGCGGTCTTACATATCGCTTAGCGATTGCCTAAAGATGACCTAGATGTTGCGAATAGACGCGACCAAAGCTTCGGTTTCAGGCGCGGGCCGAATGCCAAGCACCACCGACAGTTGCTGGCGACAACGCCGAAAAGCCTCGTAGGCTTCGGCGCGTTGGCCCAGCGCCAGCAGGCAGCTGATGTGACGGCGCACCACCGCCTCGGCCAGCGGTTGCTGCTCCACCACGCGGCCGTAAATTGACGCGGCGTGCGCGTGCTGCCCCACGGCTTCCAGCTTGTCGCCCAGCAAAAGCATTTGCCGCGCAAACCGTGCTCGTATGCGCTCGCGGGCCACCAGCACGTCAGGCAGGTCTTCCTCACCCGTGAGGAACTCGCCTTGGCACAGACTGAGCGCGCGGTCGGCCCAGCCCATCAACTGCGAAGCCTCGGGATGGGCCGTGTGGGCATCGGCTTCGGTCAGGCAGGCGTCGAGTGCCGCCACATCGCTCCAGCAAGTGGTCGCGTTCAGGCTCAAGCCGCCATTGCGCAAGGGCAAATGCACGTCGCCGCCTAATAACTTGCGCAGCCGGTGCAGTGCGTTGTCGAACGAGTTGCGTGCCGCGTCACCCTCGGCCTCGGGCCAGAGCACCGCGCACAGGCGCGTGACTGAAACGCCCTCGCCGCCCAACGCGATCAACAGCTTCAGCAGGTCGAGCGGTTTGCGGCTTTCCTTTCGCGCCGCAGCGGCGGGAGCGCCGTCGCGCTCGATGCTGAAGCGGCCGAGCGCGCGGATGCGCACCGGCCAGGGCCAGCGCTCGCTGGCGTGGTGCGGTGCGGGCAAGGCGTGGCGACGCACGATGCCCAACGCAAAGGGCACGTCAATGTCGTGCTCGATGGCGATCAAGGCCAAGGCCGACATCATGTCGCCACAGCAGTAGGGCATGGGGCCGAAGTCGTAGCCAAACTCGCGCCCTACTGCAAACGCGCGCGCCAGTGCAGCCACGCAAGCGGGCCGGTCACCCATGCGGTTGGCGAGGTGCGCCTCAATCAAGCCACCGATCCAGTGATGCCACACACAAACGGCGTTGAACGGGTGCGCAGTGGCGACCTGAAGGGTGGCCTGCGCCTCTTCAAATTCACCCGCTTCGGTGGCCGCCAATGCCAAGCCCAACAGGGCGATGTGTTCGCGCAGCGGCCAGCCACTGGCGCGACCACTGGCCACGGCCGCGCGCATGTGCTTGGCCGCGTTGTGCCACTCGCCGTCCAGCAGCATGAGCAGCCCACGCTGGTATTCGTAGACGGTGGCGTCGGTCGCGTTGTCGGGATCGATCAGGCTGCTGGCGTGCGCAAGGTGCATGCGCGCCTGCTCGGCGTCGCGCGCGGCGATGGCGGCGAGCACCATCGCCAAATGGGCCTTGGCGCGCAGGGCCGGTGGGTCTTGATTGACCAGCATCAACGCGCGGTGCGCATGCTCAAGCGCTTCATCAACCCGGCCCAGCAAAGACCGAATCAACACGCCCACGCCGTACCAGCGCAGCAGCGTGGCGGCAGCGGCATCGGACTCGGCGCAGGCGCGGTCGATCTTCACGATGATGCGGTCCAGGCGCGCGAGTTGCCCTGTCCAAAACAAGTAGTAAGCCAAGGTGCCCAACAAGATGCGTTGGCTGGCACCCGACGGCTGGTCGAGCAGGCGCTCGGCCAAGTCGGCCAGCCGCGCGGTGAGCGGATGCGATGTGTCACGGTAGACGAAGGCGGCCAGCAAACCGGGCAACACACGCATGTCGGTTTCACGGCAGGAATCAGCGTTGCGCTGGGCCAAATAAGCAGGTGTTTGCGAACGCAACACCGCCGTCCAACGCGCCATCGCATTCAGGCCAGCGCCTAAAAAGACGATAGCGTCGGCCGCGGCGGCTGCGGCGTAGAACGAACCCTGTGCGTCACCGGCGCTGGCATAGCCTGCAAAGGCCTGCTCCAGGTGCCGCAGCGCCTGCGCGGGTTCGCTCGCGAGTTGGCAATAGCCGAGCCAATAGCCAACTTGCCTGTGGGTCTTCGCATCCTGGGGCAGGGCCACGATCCAGTCGCGAACCATCGCCGTGCGGCCTTGGGCCACGAAGGCGGAGGCGTGCTGAAGCAGCAAGCTCACGGCTTGATCCCAGGCGGCAGCGTCGATCAGCCTCGCGATGGCGGCGTCGGCGTGACCATGTGCGGCCAGCAGTTGTGCCGCGCGAAGTTGAACGTCACGCAGCGCGGCAGGCGTCAGCAACTCGGCGGCACGTGCGCGCAAGAACTCGCTGAACAGCGCGTGGAAGGTAAAGGTGAAGGCCAAGGTGTCGTGGTCAGAGCGCGCGGCAGCGTCACGGCGCTCGGTGAACAGGCTGCGCCGCACCAGGTCAGTCAGCAAATCGGCGGCGCGAGGGTTGTCGCTGATCGCCACCGCCATGGCCGCCGTGGCGCTGGGCAAAAACGCCACGCGCATCAACACGGCCGCGTCTGCTGGGCCCAGCTTCTCCATCACCTCGCCCGCAAAAAAGGCGAACAGGCGGTCGCGCGCGGTGCCGCTGCGCAGGCTGTCGTCCAGGCTGAGGTCGGTGCGCGTGGCCAGCAGCAAGATCATGGCGGCGGCCCAACCGTCGGTGAGACGGCGCAACTCGGCGGCTTGCCAGTCGCGTCCGTGCAGGCTGACAAGTTGCTGCGTGTCGTCGTCAGTGAAACGCAAGGTGCTCTCGTCGATGGTGCTCAGTTGCTGGTTCGCCAAGGCGCGGGCGTATTCCACCGGCGGCACTTCACGGCTGATGACGATCACGCGCGCGCGCTCGGGCAGCTCGGCCAAGGCCGCAGCGATTCCCATGTGCAAAGCGGCTGCGCTGCCCAGCTCCTGCGTGTTGTCGAGCACCAGCACCCAAGGCAAATCAATTACCGCCGCCAAACGCCGAAAGCAGCGTTTGATGAAGCCCGGCACATCGCGCAGGTCGTCGGCACCCGGCAAAGGCAATTTCAATGGCAAAAGCGGCTTGCGACGCGGTGCGACCAGCGCGGCGGCTTCACGCAGAAAGTAAACAAAGTTCGCCGGGTCGGCGTCGCTTTCGTCCAGCTGCAGCCACAAACAAGGAATGGCGCGCGCCGAAAGGTAGGTCGCCACCAGCGTGGTCTTGCCGATGCCCGGCGGGCCCGACACCCACAAACCTGGGGCCGCTGCAAAGGCGTCCAGTTGGCTGAACAAACGATCACGGCCAAACACTCGACCAAGCCGAGGGGGACGCAGCTTGCCCAAGGTCGGCAAACGGGCGGGCTGACGGGTGCGCTGACGGGTGCGCTGAAAACTGGGCTTGGGCTTTGTCTCGCACATGGGCAAGACGGCGCGGTTCAGGGTTGCCATCAGGGCATCTTAGGCGGGCGCAAAAAGTGGCAAAGGCGCGCCGAAGCTGCCTTGCCCTTCTGACGCGTCATTGGCCACACTCACCGTTCGCGATTTGGACGAATCGCTGAAACGCAGTCTTCGTGTGCGGGCCGCCAGCCGCAACCGCTCGAAGGAAGAGGAGGAGAGGCAAATTCTGCGGGCAGCACTTCTTGAGTCACCCGCCCCTGCCGCAGACTTGGCCACACGCATACGCGCCCGCTTTGTCGGGCTGGGCGATGTGGCCTTGAACGTCGCCGCGCGCGAGCCGGTGCGAGCCCCGCCGAGCTTTGAGCCAGCGGCTCCGTTGAAAATTTCGACGCCAAGAAAGCGCCGTGCATGAGCGTTCTTCTTGACACCAACGTTCTGTCTGAAGTTGCGTGCGCAGCCCGATTCGAAGGTGCTGAGTTGGATGGCTTCGCAGCCCGCCGATGCCTTTTTCGTGAGCGCGGTGACGCAAGCCGAAATGATGCTGGGCGCACGCTTGCTGCCCAAGGGCCTGCGGCGCAAGGCGCTGGAACAAGCGCTGGAGGCCATGTTCCTTGAGGCTTTTGTCGGCCGCACACTGCTGTTCGACTCAAGCTGCACGGCCAGCTATGCCGAGCTTGTTGCGCCCCGACGCGCCTCGGGCAGGCCGATCTCTCAGTTCGACGCGCAAATTGCGGCGATTGCTGTGAGTCATCGCTTGGGCTTGGCCACGCGCAACGTGTCTGACTTCGACAACTGCGGCCTGACAGTGACAAATCCTTGGGACATCGGCTGATGCAAAAACAAGCGGTTGAAAGAAAGTCAGACCGGCCCCTTGAATTGGTTTCCCGGCAGCGCTTGCCGAGCCTTCTTCCAGTCGGTGCATCCAATCTCAGTGCGCCATCAAAACCGGCAGCGTCATGGACTTGAGCAAGGTGCGCGATGCCCCGCCAAACACCAGCTCGCGAGCGCGGCTGTGGCTGTAGCAGCCCATTACCAGCAGATCGGCCGAAGTGTCGGCGGCCAGCGACAGCAAAGCTTCGCCCACTGAATTGCTGGGCAAAGCAGAGTGCCGTTTCACGGGCGCTTTGACGTCGTGCAGCTTCAGGTAAGCCTCCACGTTGGACGCGACCGCACCCTCTTGGCTGCCGTCTTCCCGCACCACCAAGTGAATGCGCTGAGCTTGTTGCAAAAAGGGAATGGCCGACATCAAAGCGCGCGCGCATTCGCGGGTGGGCGACCAGGCGATGAGCACTTCCTGGCCCAGGGTTTTGCACGCATTGGCATAAGGAATGACGAGTGCGGGCTTGCCGCTGGCAATCATCACGGAAGCAATGAAGTCAGCCGGGATGGCGAGCGCCGCGTTGTCGTTGGGATCATGCTGACCCAGCACCATGAGGTCGGCACACAGGGCGTGACGCGCCACGCCGGTGGCGACAAATTCACCGCGCAGTTCACTCCACTGAAGGGGCCACGGCTGCGTCGATTTGACGCTGTCAAAAATCGCCCTCGCATCGTCTCGGCGCTCGATGTCCAGCTTTTCCAGTATGGGCAGCGCCGCAGCAGCGCCTTCGTTGATCGAATAAGGCATGTCCAAGATGCTGGGCGTGCTGCCGTACAGCGCGGTGATGTGTGCGTTGTGTTTTTCAGCCAAGTCGCGGGCCAACAAAAGTCGAGTGCGGCTGCGCGGTGAGGGGTCGAGGTGAACAAGGACAGAACGAAGTGTGCTCATGGCGGTGCCTTGGACAGGAAGTGAGGTTGGCCCAAGAATGACGCAGCTCGGACGGCTTTGATTTGCGTTAGATCAAAGCGCGCGCGGCGAATTGGCAGGAGCATGCCGGCTTATCTGGTCATTCACAAAGTTCTCGCACGCCATGAAGACTTCTGCGCCTACAGGCAGAAACCCACACACTCAGCGGGGCACCGGTCGAGCCATGCGCCGCTGGCGATGGCACTGACAACCAGGGCGCAAACAGGCATGGGCTTAGAGGTCATCGACGACCCTGTCGAACTGCGCTTTTTCACGCGCTGGGAGTTGCCCGACGGCGGCGCGCGCACGGCCGAATCGGCACTGCGCATCAGCGGCATGCACTGCGCCGCGTGCGCCGGCACTTTGGAACAAGCACTGCTCGCGGTGCCTGGCGTTTTGAAGGCGCGGGTCAGCGCAGCATCGCACTGCGCCACCGTGCGCTACACCGCGCCCGCATTGGCTTCGCACTTGGTGCGGGCGGTTGAAGCCGCCGGATATGAAGCGGTGCCCGACACCGCCGCAGCCGCGCGCGGCCTGCGCCAAAAAGAGTCCCGCACCGCGCTGTGGCGCTTGTTTGTGGCGGTGTTTTGCGCGATGCAAATCATGATGCTGGCCACCCCGGTTTATGTGAGCAACCCGGGGGAATTGGCAGCCGATTTGAAGCGCCTGCTGGAGTGGGCTGAGTGGCTGCTGTGCCTGCCGGTGCTGTGGTTTTCCAGCGCCCCATTTTTAACCGGTGCATGGCGCGCGGTGCGCCAACGCCGCATCAACATGGACGTGCCGGTAGCGCTGGGAATCGTCACCGCCTTTATCGCCAGCAGCGGCGCAGCGTTTGATCCCGGCGGCTGGTTTGGCCATGAGGTTTACTTTGATTCTCTGGCGATGTTTGTGAGCTTTTTGTTGGGTGGTCGTTACTTGGAAATGCGCGCCCGCCACCGCGCCGAGACGGCGCTGGAAGACGCCACTGCGCGTTTGCCCGACACCGTGATGCGCCTGCTGGCGGACGGCACGGTCGAGCACATCAGCGCGCTGCGGCTGCGGGCGGGCGACTGCGTGCGTGTGCCCGTGGGCCAGAGCTTTGCGGCGGACGGCGTGCTGATACAGGGCAACACGCAAGGCAGCACGCAGGCCGATGAATCGATGTTGACCGGTGAGTCTCGGCCGGTGGTCAAGCGCTTGGGTGACGCCGTGGTGGCGGGCAGCATCAACCTGGGCGCTCCGGTGGAAATGCAGGTACAGCGCGTGGGTGCAGACACCCGATTCGAAGCCATCGTGTCGCTGATGCGTGGTGCGCGCAGCCAGCGCCCTGCCCTGCTGGCGGCGGCCGATCAATGGGCCACGCCGTTCTTGTGGTCAGTGCTGTTGTTGGCCGCAGCAGCAGGCGCGGTTTGGAGCGTGATCGATCCGTCGCGCGCGGTGTGGGTGGTGGTGTCGGTGCTGATCGTGACCTGCCCCTGCGCGCTGTCGCTGGCCGCACCCAGTGCTTTGTTGGCGGCAGCCAGCGCCATGGGGAGCATGGGAAGGGGCGGCTTGCTGTTGCGCCGCTTGGACGCCATTCAAAACTTGGCGCGCATGCAAGTGCTGTTTGTTGACAAGACCGGCACGCTGACCGAGAACCGGCCGGACTGCACGGCCGAATTGACGGCGTCTGCACGTCGCTCTGAAGCCGTCGATTCCATCAGCACATTGAAGGCCACAGCAGCCTCGCTGGCGGCCTGGTCAACACACCCCGTCTCAGTCGCGGTGAGCAGCGCATTCGAAGCTGCGCCATTGGTTTGGCAACGCCTGCGAGAAGTGCCTGGTGCCGGGTTGGAGGGCGTTCATGTGGACGGTCATGTGTGGCGTCTGGGCTCGGCCTCTTGGGTGGCTTGGGCCGCTCAGGGCTCAGACGCAGCTCATGAGCACGGCACCTGCCACCTCAGCCGCGACGGTCAAATGCTGCTGAATCTGCACCTGACCGAACATCTGCGCGATGACGCAGCAAA
>JANPNT010000145.1:0-1556 GCA_031427655.1 Burkholderiales bacterium | reverse complement strand
CACCTTCGAGTTTCAAGCGCGCGGCTTCTATGAGCGCATCGGCTATGCGTGCTTCGGCGAACTGCCCGATTACCCCAAAGGCCACTTGCGGTTCTTCATGAAGAAGGCGCTGACCAAGACAGAAGGAAGCTTGAAATGATCCAAGGTGCCTGCCACTGCGGTGCGGTCACGTGGAAGCTCAATGTCATGCCGGAGTCAGCCACCGCTTGCAACTGCACGGTCTGTCGCCGTTACGGCGTGCTGTGGGCCTATGACTTTGAGGGCGAAGGCATCAGCGTGTCGGGCCCGACGACTGCCTACG
This sequence comes from Burkholderiales bacterium, assembly GCA_031427655.1. Lineage (GTDB taxonomy): Bacteria > Pseudomonadota > Gammaproteobacteria > Burkholderiales > Burkholderiaceae_C > JANYJJ01. The sequence continues at coordinate 1,255 of JANPNT010000145.1, read as the reverse complement.
TTTGGGGCGACAAGTCGATAGGTTTTCACTTTTGCCCAAGTTGCGGTTGCGTGGCCTACTGGCGCTCGGTAGCGCCGCGCGAAGACGGGCGCCGCCGCATCGCAGTCAACTTGCGGCTGACCGAGCCTGACCCGATTGCGCATCTGCCAATAGACCATTTCGAAGGCCTCGTGAATTTTGAAGACCTGCCGCGCGACGGGCGCTGTGTGGCGGACCATTGGTTTTGAATGCAGGTGCGTTGATGAGCGCTTCTGACTTCACGTTTCGCCTTGCCTCGGTGCCCGATGCCGTCACGGTGTCTGCGCTGTCAATTCACGTGTACCTAGACACCTATGCGAAGGAAGGCATACGCCCTGGCATCGCGCGCGAGGCCCGATCCGAGTATTCCGTGAAGGCGTTTGCGCGGCGCCTTGCCGAGCCGCAGCGCCGCATCGTTGTGGCTGAAAGGGGCGATGGTCTTTTGGGGTTTGCCGAGGTGCTTTTGACTTCTGTGCCGTCACCGGCCGGGAACCTCACGGGCGCAGAGCTGGTGCGTTTGTATGTGCAGCCTGCAGCACAGCGAATGGGGCTGGGTCGGGCGTTGTTGGCACGCGCCGAGCAGCTTGTGCGGACCGCCAACATCCCCGTGCTGTGGCTCACCCCGTGGGACGGCAACCACAACGCACGTGCTTTTTATGCGCATGTTGGCTACGAAGATGTGGGTGCCACGACCTATTCTTTTCAAGGCATCACAGTGCCCAATCGGGTGTTTGCGAAAGCACTAGAGGCCACCGGCGCGGCGAGCAGCAGCACTTCAAACGCGGCTCGTTGGAACTTGTATTACGATGTCTGAAACCGGTAACACTTTGCGAGAACCGCATGACCACCACGCTCACTTCCAAAGGCCAAGTCACGATTCCCAAGCGAATACGCGATGAACTGCAATTGCTGCCCGGCGCAACTGTGCAGTTTTCGGTCAACCCGGCAGGCGAACTGGTTCTGCACCGGCCACCGGCGGCGAAGGGTTCGCGCCGCCCCCGGCTCGACCGATTCGACGCCGTGCGCGGCCGCGCCGACGTGCACTGGCGCACCGACGACTTGATGAAGCTGCTGCGCTCGGACATCTGAGCTGCCAGCGAGCAAGCACTGATGTTGCTGGTCGACACCAACGTCTTGGTGGACGTGCTGCAGAGCGACCCGCAATGGGCAGACTGGTCCGTCGCCCAAATGCGCGCGCAGGCCATCCTTCATGCACTGGTCATCAACCCCATCATTT
>JANPNT010000144.1:0-3173 GCA_031427655.1 Burkholderiales bacterium | reverse complement strand
GCGCAGCCACACCACGTTCATTTTTTTCGACACGACCGAAGCTATTCATGTTGAAACCCTCAACGAATTGGACGACGAGACGGTGGTGCAAAAACACGTTTGGCAAGCGCGCACGCGGCTGTCTGTGCCAGCCGAAGTGCTCACTGAGCTGCATGCCTTGCGATTGCCGTTTGCTCGCCGACCGCGGCACGTGCCACGCGTCGTGGCCATGGGTGTGTTGTCCCGCAGCGCCGGCACGGGCGCAGCGCCAACGCTGTGGATCGAGTTCGAACGTGCGTTGAGCGTGCAAGCAGCGCATCCCATCAGAGGCTTGAAATACTTTGCGCGTTGGTGCCACAGTGAAGGCGAAGGGCCGCAAAGCACGCTCACCGCAGGCACAGCCGAGTGCATCCGTGAATGGACAGAAATCAGCGCTTCATCGTTTGATCGCCACGCGAACATCAGCGCGGCAGACCTTATGACGGGCATGACCGAACTGATGCCGTCGTTGCCCACCATCGCCCACACCGCGCCAAAGCACGCTGACGGCACCGCGCCCATTTATGAGGTGAGCCGTTGGTTGCTCCCGCTTCCCGACCGTTCCACAACTCACGCACTGCCAGCACTGCCAGCCAAAATTTTGGAGCTGTGCACGGGCCTCGGCAGCGCCCACTGGACTACGCCAAACGCGCGCTTCAGTCACGTCGCGCGGGTGCATGTGCATCATTTTTTTTGACGCCCCGCTGAGTAAAGTCAACGGGATCGAAACAAGCGCCGCTCAAGATGCAAAGCAGGTGCCGAAAGCGCCGTTGAAAGCAAGCGCATGAACACTTCCAAATTTCGCCTTGGCAGCCCGCCTTGGGCCTTGTCCCTCGTCTCTGTCGCCTGCGTTTTGGGGGCGTGCTCAAGTTACGCACCGCATGAGCCCGCGCCGAAGATGGCAGAAGTGGTGCCAACACGCTACAAGATCGACCCCTTGGACACGCTCAACATCGTCGTGTGGCGCAACCCCGAGCTGTCTTCCACCTTGACGGTGCGACCCGACGGCTTAATCTCAACACCGCTGGTTGACGACGTACAGGCCGCGGGCAAAACACCGGCTGAGCTATCGCGCGCCATCGAAAAAGAACTGGGCAAATACATCCGCGATCCGGTGGTCACGATCGTGGTGAGTGGCTTCCAAAGCGGCTACCGCGACCAAGTTCGCGTGGTCGGTGAGGCCGTCAAGCCGGGGTCCATGCCCTACCGGCCCAACATGACGCTGCTGGACGCGCTGGCGCAAGCAGGCGGCATGACCGAGATTGCCAATGGCAATGCAGCCGTGTTGATACGCGCCTCAGGCAACGCCTCGCCCAATGGGGCGCCCGGCGAAAAGCGCTACAGCGTGCGCTTGAAAGACCTGCTCAAACGGGGCGACTTCAGCGCCAATGTGCCCGTGCTACCGGGCGACGTCATCATCGTGCCGCAAAGTCTTTTTTAAAGTCTTGAAGTTTTGAAGGGCAGCAAATGGCTGCTCGAACGCGCAGAAGGCGTCGTCAAAACTTGACGCAAGACGCCAACTTTCTCGCGATCAAATTTTTCTGAACGTAAATGCCGTAAGCAATCACGGGTTTTGTACATCCCTAACTCTAGGGGGATGGACGGTGCCGATGGCTTTTAACCATCTAGATGTATCGGCCGCTTACACGCGTCACGCGCGCGACAGTGGCGGCCCGCACGGAGTCAGCACGGCGTGCGCGCGCCAACTTGCGGCGCATCGGGCCTGGTAGCACCCGGAAAACACACACCTAGTTACGTCATCTCCGCCCCACGATTTCAGGCATCAGCTTGTATCGGTGGGGCTTTTGTTCGATGAGCCAATGCGTGCTGTGTGTGCTTAACGGTTCGTTTTTTGGAGTCCTGAACCAACCACCCAACACCCTGTCGAGCGCTGCGTTCACGCACCGCAAACGCCCACATGGTCCTCGCCGCCGGCCTTCCTCACCTGCCTGCTTTCACCCCCTGCTGTCCGCCCAAGTCCGCCTCGCAATGCAGTTCACAGCTCCCCGACGCAACCTGGGGGGTTGACCCCACCTACCAAATTGAAGACCAATGAAGACACATCAAAATTTTTACCGCCCCGTTTTGCTTGCATCGATGATCTCCAGTTTATTTGCCCTCACTGCCTGTGGCGGTGGCAGCAATGCCGACTCTGAAGCCGCCCGCACGCTCGGTTCAACCGACGCTACCGTGGCTTCTGCGTCCGGCGTGATTGCCGCTACCAGCAGCGCACCGGACGCCTCTGAAACTACTGCGATGGCGGGCACAGACGCAACGGTTTTCAGCGCAAAAATTGCCGCCGTTCAAACCGTTCCCAACCCCAACCTCTTAGGCACATCGGCGATTCAGCCCTACATCGACAGCAATACACCCGGCATGGCCGAGGCGTTTTTGATGGACGCGTCAGTCTCCGGTACCGCCAGCTCGCTGAACCTGTTCCTAGACGCCACCAGCTCGGCCACCAGCGTGATTGTTGGCTTGTACGCTGACGCCGGCGGCCAACCTGGCGCGCTGCTTTCCAACGCAACCCACGACAAGCCCGTTTCAGGCACCTGGAATGCCGTGGCCCTGCCAGCTGTCAAGATCACGGCGGGTGCGCAGTACTGGGTCGCTCTGCTGGCACCCGTGGGAGCGGGCGAAGTGCGTTTCCGCGATTTGCCAAACGGCGGCGGGAAAACGGTGACCACCTCCAAATCCAACCTGAGCGCCATGCCCACCAGTTGGGTGGTCGGCGCGGTGTACAGCAACTCGCCGGTTTCGGCCTTTTTGACTTCGGATCAAGCTCCCGCTCCCGCTCCCGCACCCGCTCCCGCACCCGCTCCCGCACCCGCACCCGCTCCCACACCCGCACCCGCACCGGCACCAACGGCGCAGTGGGTAACGCTGGCCAGCGAAGGTGGCAGTTTTACGGTGGCGGGCTCACAACGAGTTCGCTACGGTGCTGGCACCCAGTGGATTGAGAAAACTTTCACTGGATACGGCAGCTGCACCAACGGCTTTTTTGGCAGCGACCCGATTTACGGCACGGTCAAACAATGTCAGGTCTACCAAGCAGGCGTGGTCATCGCACCAGCACCAGCACCAGCACCAGCACCAGCACCAGCACCAGCACCAGCACCAGCACCAGCACCAGCACCAGCACCAGCACCAGCACC
>JANPNT010000143.1:0-26095 GCA_031427655.1 Burkholderiales bacterium | reverse complement strand
ATCGGGCCCGTTTTGTTGGGTGCCGCCCAGCCAGTGCACATCCTCACGCCGTCGGCCACGGTGCGTCGCATCGTGAACATGACGGCGATGACAGTGGCGGACGCCAACGCGGTGCGTTGAAACCAATCCTCACAGATTCCCGAGTTGTTTTCTGCCCCGAGTCAAACAATGTCCGGGACAACCCCAAGGCCATGTGACAGTGTCGTGACGGCCATTTTTGGGGCAGTGAGCAGCCTTGTCTAAGCTGGGTTTCTCTCTCTGAGTGCAACGCTTCAGGGAAAGCGAGCGCACACTACTTTACCGACCGCCTCGCCCCATTTTGAGGCGGACGCTTGAGCTTTTTTGCACGATTCGGTACCATCCAGGTATCTGACTTTGGGGATAACCCTTGTTTTGTTCTGCACCGTCATTTTCTTTGCAATACGCTCGTAAGTTGGGGCTTGCTATCACTGCGGTTCTTGCTGTTTCGACATCGCTGGCTGCGTCTGGCCCCGCTTTGGCAAAAAGCCCGCAAGACTCGATGGGCACGGTGATGGAAACGGTCAGGCTGGTTAATTTGCCCAAAGAAGCGCAGATCACTGAGCGCCTCATACGCACCGGCGGCCCGTTTCCGCACGACAAAGACGGTGTGGTTTTCGGCAACCGCGAACGCATATTGCCCAAACATGCACGCGGCTTTTACCGCGAATACACCGTGACCACGCCGGGTTCGCGCAATCGAGGCGCGCGGCGAATCGTCTGCGGCGGCACCGTTGTAGTGAACCCCGAAGCTTGTTTTTACTCTGACGATCACTACGGCAGCTTTCGGCTCATCTCGCCGTAAGCCAGCCAGTTTCTTCAGCCGCCAGTTTTTTGTTTTCTTTTTTAGAGGAGGTTCAGCGACATGCTTTTGCAAACCGTCCGTCCGAACATCGTTCAAGCGATCCGCGCCTACCGCGTGGAAGACTTGATGTCGGCCGCCAATGATGTGGGCCAACATTTTTTATACGCGAATTTGACCGCGGCGCAGTCGAAGCAAGATGTGCTCGACACAATTGCCGAGGCATTTTTATTCCCGTCGCATTTCGGCAAAAACCTCGATGCGCTGTATGACTGCATGACCGACTTGGTCCACAAGGCGGGCTCGCAGCCTGGGTTTGTGGTGGTGTTGGAACAGCTTCCCGACAACCCTCGCTTTGACCGCGAGGTGCGCGAGCAGCTGCTCGATGTGTTCCGCGATGCGGCAGACTTCTGGGCTGAACGGAAAATTCCGTTCAGGTGCTTCTATTCTTTTCAGTAGCCCGCTCCCAGGAACAATCTTCCTGGGAGCGGGCTACCGAAGCAGCTCAGAGCATCACCGAGAAACCAGAAAAGCCCGCCAAAGCGCCTCCGAAAAGCGCCGCCGGTGCAAATTTCGGCATGAACATGCCTTTGATGAGCAGCGCGTTTGACACCGCGATGTGGCTCACGGCGGCTTAAGGTTGATGTGAAGCACAGGGCGATCTGAGGTCGATGGACCTCCAGGTGCGGATGGCCTGAAATCGACGATAAAAGCGGCCCCCGGGCCGCTTTTGTTTTACTGAACAGCGACAGATGTAGAGCAGCGTCGGGCCAGTTCAAGGTACTCGCTCACGGGAACCTCTTCGGCGCGACGCTGAACATCAAACTCACCGCTGAATTGCCCCGCAGCGGCGCGCGCATCTATCCACCGACCCAGGGTATGGCGCAGCAGTTTGCGGCGCTGGGAAAACGCCACCTGAACCAACTCGCCGAGCAACGCGGCATCCACCCCCACCGGCGCGGGCAGCGGCAGCATGCGCACGATGGCCGAGTGAACACGCGGCGGTGGATCAAAGGCTTCCGGCGGCACATCGAGAACCGATGAAATCGCATAGCGCCACTGCAACATCACCGACAAGCGACCGTAGTCTTTGTGGCCCGGCGCGCCCGCCATGCGGTCAACCACTTCCTTTTGCAGCATGAAGTGCTGGTCGATCACGTGATCGACCGATGCCAACAGATGAAACAAGATGGGCGTGGAGATGTTGTACGGCAGGTTGCCCACCACGCGCAGCTTTTGAGCGGCTTGCGCGGCCAACGCAGTGAAATCGACTCTGAGCACATCAGCTTCAATCACTGTGAGCTCTGGACGTTTGCGCAGTCGCGCGGCCAAATCGCGGTCCAGCTCAATCACCGTCAAGTGGCGGCTCGCGGCCACCAGCGGGGTGGTCATGGCACCCAGGCCAGGGCCGATTTCGATCAATGCTTCCCCAGGCTGCGGTGCAATTGTGTCGACGATCGCACCGAGCACCGCGGCGTCGGTGAGGAAGTGCTGTCCAAAGCGTTTGCGGGCGATGTGTTTCATGCTCGGCTCACAACCAGCCGCAAAGGCATCGAGTCACTGCGGTGCTTCACGCCGCTCCACATAAGCGCGGGCGCGCAGGTCGCGCAGCCAATCGGCATAAGCGTCTTCAAACTTTTGCTCGCGCAGCACGTTGCGTGCTTGTTCACGCTGTTGCTTGGGCTCCAACGTGGTTTGCTTGCGCTCGGTCACTTGGATCAAGTGCACGCCAAATCGCGATACCACTGGGTCGGACATCGCCCCCAACGCCAACGCATTCATGGCCTCTTCAAACTCGGGCACAAAGCCGCCCGGCGACACCCAGCCCAACTCACCGCCTTGCGGCGCGCTGCCGTCTTCAGAATTCTCTTTGGCAAGTTGGGGGAAAGTTTTGGCGCCGCTGGCAATCTGCTTTTTGAAGTCGGCCAAGCGGGCAACGGCCGCGACTTGGCTAAGCTGGGCTGACGGCTTCAGCAAGATGTGGCGGGCCATGGTTTGGGTGATGGAAAAAGCACCCGCATCGCGCCGGTCAACCAGCTTCAACACGTGAAAACCAGCACCCGTTCGCAGCGGCTGCTCAGCCAGTTCACCCGATTTCAAGTTGCGCACTTGCGCCACAAAAACTTCGGGCAAGCGGTCGGCTCCGCGCATGCCAATGACACCACCTTGCGCCTTGTTGCCGTCTTCAGAGATGGCGCGCGCCACGTCTTCAAACGCCTCACCGGCTTTCACCCGCGTGTAGACGGTGCGCGCCACGCGCAGGCGCTCTGCGACCAGGTTGTCATTGGCACCTTCGGGCACGCCGATCAGCACTTGCGCGATGTTGTATTCGGCTGCCGAACCTGCGTTGGCACGTTCTCTTTCGATCGCCGCGTCGATGTCAGAGTCGGTGATGCGGATGCGGCCCTGCACCTCGCGTTCGCGAATGCGCTCAACCATCATTTGATCGCGAATGTTGTTGCGAAAGCGAGTGAAGTCAACGCCGTCGGCACGCAAACGTTCACGCAACTGCGGCAGGCTGATTTGGTTTTGCACCGCCACATTGAGAACGGCGCGGTCAAGCTCGGCTTCGTCAATGCGGGTGCCGCTGTCGCGCGCGTACGTGACTTGCACGCGCTCGTCGATCAAGGCCTCCAACACTTGCTGGCGCAGCTCAGCCGCAGGCGGCAAGGTGGACTTGGCGCGGGCAGCGTTTTCGCGAACCCTGGCCAAGCGCTGTTCAATTTCACCGGCCGTCACCAGTTCTTGATTCACAACGACGGCAATGTAATCACCCCCCCTCGGGGTCGAGCTTTCTGGCGCTGCCAGCGACGCCGGTTTCGGTCGGCTGAATTGAGCCGACGCGGGGCTAGAAACCATCAGCAAAGCCACCGCTGAGGTGGCCAGAACCCCCGCTACCAGCAAGCGCATGGGAGGATGGACAAAGGCGTGGTGGGTCGGCACTGTCATGGACGGGTCGGGTTGGTGCATGCGAAAAAACTAGGGCGGGAAATCACTGTTTGAGTCGCTGCTGCGAATGATGTTTGCATTGCGTTCAGCAGGGACGTGGAGCAGGCGGTAGCCCGGGATATTGTCCTTCAAGACCTGCAGAGGGTTGGAACCCAAGCGGGACAGGCCCACCAGCTCCAATTGCAACAGCAAGCGTGTGACGGCTTCGCTGCGGCCGGTGGACAAACGCTCGGCCACCAGACGACCGATCCAACAACCCGCGTCGTATTCCAGGCCCAACACCGTGTCGGTCAAGCGACTCTCGCGCGTGCTGTAGTTGATGCGGCCCACGGTGTACCACGTGCCGCGGCACGAGCTGCTGCTTGGGGTGTTGTTTACGAACAGAGGCGGCGCGGTTCCAGAACGGGGCCCGTAAACCGGCCACTGCCAACCGATCTCCAGCTGCTCGCTTAAACCGCGCGCCAATCGGTGGGTGGCGTTGATGGTTCGGAAAGGCCCGGGCGAGTAGCGTGCGCCGACGATGGATCGCACGGTGCGTCCGATGTCGGGGCTGTACTGGACCGACGCGTCCAGCGTCCAGTTCGCCACCAGGCTGGTCGAGCCGAGCAGCAGCACGTCAGAAAACCGCTGGGTGAGCGGTTGGCCGTCGGGCGTGACGAGTTGATCGCGAAACAAGTAGCGCTGCACCACACCTAAACGCATTGCCTCGGCACCTGTTTGCGGATCGAGCACGCGGGTGGTCACGCCAGTGGTGAGCTGGTGCGCGTCTGAGACGCGGTCGATGCCGCTGAAACCGTTGTCGGTGTAGACAGAATCGAAGTTGAAATCTTTGGCCGCTGCATCAAAGTTCGGCAAACCGGTTTGATCGCGAAACGGCGTGTTCACGTACAGCACGCGCGGCTCCAAGGTCTGGCGCATCGCCTTGCCAAAGAAAGCGGTGTCGCGCTCGAAGACCCACGCGCTGTCCACGCTGAAGCTGGGGATCGCACGCGAGATCTGTTTTCGACCTGCGTACGTTCCACTGGTCAATGGCGCATCAAGCGCGTAGCTTGCCGCATTGAGCGACAACTTCGGCGTCAATGCCCAACCGGGTGCTTGATAGGGATAGGCCACGCTGCCCAAAGCGTGCAGGCGCATTCCGGTGGGCCGACCGAGGTTGGCGGTGCTGAGGTTGTCGGGGTTGGCAAAGCGGTTGAACTCGCCTTCGAAACTGAGTTCCAGTCCAGCGCCTGCGCCTGAAGCAAAGCGTCGCGAAACGCGGGCGCCGACCTGCGGCACGCGCTCGTAGGGCGCGTCCAGCGGCGCATCCACGTCTTGCAGCAATTGCCACTTTTGGACACGGGCGTAAGTGCTCCAGTCGCTCATGCTCCGTGTCAGTTGCAGGTTTGACAGCAGCAAGCGCGGCGTAAAGCTGGACACGGCTCGCGGGAAGTCTTTCCAGTAGCTGTCGTCCGACACCCGCAGCGTTTGCAGCTTGAGCTGCGTTTGCGCCGCGAGGTCGGCGTCGTGCGACCAGTTCAAGGCATAACGCGCTGCGCCTGTGGTGCGGTCGTTGGGCAGCAGGCTGAGGCTGGCGATGCCGTTGTAGTTGGCAGCGAGGTAGCGAAATTCGCTGTCCAAACCGACGCCGCGGCGGCCTGCAAAAGTGGGCGTGAACGTTGCGTCGCGATTCGGCGCGGCGTTCCAGTAATACGGCATGGCAATTTGCAAACCGCTTTTGCTGTCGATGTTGATGGTGGGCGGCAACCAGCCCGATTTGCGCTCATCCGTCAGCGGAAAACTCAAGCGCGGCGCGGCCAAAATCGGCACACCCAAAAAACGCAACACGGCGCCTTCGGCGATGCCTTCGTTGGCATCGAAATTCAAGTCCACCTTGTCACTGGTCAGCAACCACGCCGGGCCGCCCGAGCCGTCAGGCGGGCAGCTGGAGTAAGTGGCCTTCGTCGCAATGGCGCGCTGTTCACCCAGAAAGTCCAAGCGCTGCGCCACGCCGCCTGCGCGCACGCGCCCAAAAAAGTATGTGGGGTTCTGAAAAAAGCCCTCGAACTGCCGCAGCTTGATTTCCATTTCTGGGCCGCTGAACAAGTTGCCGTCGCGGCTGACCTTCACGTTGCCGCGCGCTGAGGCAAGGTCGGTGATTTGGTCGTAGCTCAAGCGGTCGGCTTGGATGACCACGCCCGCGCGGCTCAACTCGGCGTCGCCTTCGGCCACCACGTCTTTGTCGGGCCGACCGCGCAATTCGCGCGCGGTCAGGATGGTGGGCAGTTGCCGGGCGGCTTCACCGCGAGCAGTCGGCTGGGCGGCTTCGGCGCTTCGAACCGATGTGCCCTGTGCCATCACGCTGCCTGTTCCACAAACCGCAGCGCAAGCCGCCACAGACAACCGCACGGCGCATACCCGTTGCGGTGAAGAAGGTCGACTCAAGCGGCGGGGTAAGCGTGTCAAAACAAGGTGCGTTCGGGTGCGTGTTCGGGTGCGTGTTCAGGTGCGTGCTCGAGTGTTCGAGAGGCGGTCCGCGTGTGCGCAGTTCATCACTGCCGTTTGTAGAATCGATTATCCATGAGCACACCTTCTGACAGTCCTTCTCCCGCCCGCTTCACTGCGCCTTCGGAACTGATCGCTTGGCCCGATGAAGCACGCCGCAATCAGTTCGATATTTGGTTGCGAGGCATCGCCCCGCGCCACGGTTTGCTGCCCGAGAGCTTGCGCGCGGCCTCGGCCGACGCCAGCTTTCGGCGCTACTTTCGCGTGGATTCGGCAGACTCGCCAAGCCGCTCTTTTATCTTGATGGACGCACCGCCGCCGCTCGAAGACGTGCGCCCTTTCATCAGCGTGGCCGCGCAATTGGCAAGGGCAGAACTGTTGGCTCCGCGCGTGTTGGAGAGCGACGCCGAGCACGGCTTTTTACTGCTCACCGACTTGGGCAACAGCCTTTGCCTTGACGCGCTGCAAAGCGCCGTCGCGACACAAGACACCACCACCATCAACGCCCTGATGCGCAGCGCTGTCGGCACCTTGCTGACATGGCAACAACGCATCGAAGCCAGCGCGTTGCCACTCTACAGCGAGGCCCTGCTGAACCGCGACCTGGCCTTGTTCCCCGAGTGGTGCGTGGCGCGCGAATTGGGTGTGCAGTGGACGCCGCAAGAACATGCGGTGTGGCAAGACGCCGCCAACGCGTTGGTGCAAAGCGCCCTCGCCCAACCCACCGTGGCGGTGCACCGCGACTACATGCCGCGCAACTTGATGCTGACGGCCGACAACGCCATTGGCATTCTGGATTTTCAAGACGCTGTTTGCGGCCCCATCAGCTACGACGTGGCCTCGTTGCTGCGAGACGCCTTCATCAGTTGGGACGAAGACCAAGAAATCGACTGGGCCGTGCGTTACTGGCAGCAAGCCAAGAAAGCAGGCCTGCCGGTGGACGCCGACTTTGGCGAGTTCTGGCGTCAAGTGGAGTGGATGGGCTTGCAGCGCCACCTGAAAGTGCTGGGCATTTTTTGCCGCTTGAAGCACCGCGACGGCAAGCCCAAGTACAGCACCGACCTGCCGCGCTTTTTCAACTACGCGCACAAGGTGGCAGCGCGCTACAACGCGCTGCGGCCCTTGTCTCGCTTGTTGGAACCGTTGATGGGAGCCGAGCGGCGCGACGTTTTTTATTGACGTTCACTACTGAACTCTGGCGCTGCGTTATCCAGTTTTTACAACGCCCCAGGCGATGCGCAACCCGCCGCCGCCAGCCACGGGTCGCGGTCGGTGCCGCCAAACGTCGTGACCAAAAAGTCGACGAAGGCGCGCGTGCGAGCAGGCACATATTTGCGCGTCGGCATGGCGGCATAAATCATCTGCGTGGCAATTCGCCAGTCGGGGACCACGCGCTCCAGGGCGTGCTCCATCAGCGCGTCTTCGACCACAAACGACGGCAAACCCGCAATCCCCAAACCAGCCAAGGCCGACGCGTACAAAGTGTCGAGGTGGGTGGTGCTGAGCCCCGAGCGTGTGGTGGGCAACGACACGGACTCCACCGACTCCACCTGACCGCGCTCATGGCGGTGAAACACAATTTCGCGCAGGAACGTGGGCGTCATCGACTCAAGTTGCGCCAACTGGCTGGGGTGCGTCGGTCGGCCTTTGCGGTCAAGGTACTCGGGCGCCGCACACGCAATGATTTCCGAGCGAGCCAAACGACGCGCCACGAAATCGCCGTCCAGCGGCTGACCGGTGACGATGACGATGCTGATGTCGAAGTTCTCGTCCACCGTCTCCACGGGCCCCGGCACCACCAGCTCGATCGACACCAAAGGGTATTGCGCCCTGAACTTGGGCAGGTGTTTGGCAATTTGATGCACCGCAAACGCAGGCGGCGAAATGACCCGCAAATGACCGCGCGGCTCCGACGTGGCGGCTGTGGCAAAGGCTTCGGCTTCGTCTACCTCGGTCAAGATTTGACGCACCCGCTCCAAGTAAGTGCCGCCCGTTTCAGTCAGCGCCAAGCTGCGCGTGGTGCGGTTGATCAGGCGCGTGCCGAGGTGCTCTTCGAGGTCGGCCACCAAGCGGGTGACCACCGCGGGCGAGAGGTTCAATTCGCGCGCCGCGCCCGCAAAGCTGCCCGCGTCAATCACCTTGGTAAAAACCCGCATGGAGTTCAATCTGTCCATCTTCAAGCTCTCTATTGTTTCGTTTTCAACAATGCGCTATTGAAGCACAGGCTATTTATTAGTTCTAACCAGATGAATACAGTCCATTTCATCGATGAGCCACACGCAAAGACAGCGACTCACCGAGCTTGGACAAGACGGCAAACAACAAAAAAGCCGCCCTGCCCGGAAAGTCTCTTCAACTGAAAACCAAGAAATCATCATGAACTCAAATCTCTTTTCGACCCGCGTCCTTTCCGCCAGCCTGTTCGCAGCCACCGTGGCAGTGGCTTTGCTCGGCACGGGTGCCGCCATGGCCAGCGAAGCCACCCAATTCGTGGACGCACCCGGCACCCTGGCCCGCTCCACGGTGCAGGCCGAACTGTCACGGGCCCGCGCCAACGGCGAATTGATCAGCAGCTACGAAGCCGACCAACGTATCAGCCAGCCTGCCGTGGCTAAGATGAGCCGCGAGCGCTCAGAAGTCCGAGCTGAAGCGCGGGCTGCTGTTCGCAACCGCAAGCTGAACGAGCTTTACATCGGCGCTTGATTGCGCTGTGAAGGGCCAAGCCCGTTAAATGAACCAAGCCGCCTTCGGGCGGCTTTTTAGCGCCCGACGTTCAAGTTCACCTGATACCGCGTCGACCGCCCGCCGCCCTGCGACACCAACAAACCCAACTCAGCCAAAGCAGTCAACTCGCGCGATGCCGTAGCGCGTGAGGTGCCGGTGAGAGTGGCGTATTTTTGGGTGTTCATGCTGCCCACGGACCCAGCGGCTTCAGCATCGAGCAGCAGGTTGACGACCTTGCGTTGGCGCGCGGACAGGTCTTTGTCGCCATGCGCCGTCCAGAACCGCGCCTTGTTGAGCGACACATCGATCACGGCCGACGCTTGCTCGCAAGCCAAGCGGATTTGCGAGACAAACCACACCACCCAGCGGGTGACATCCAAACTGCCGTGCTGCGCCTGCTCCAGCTCGGCGTAATACGCATCACGCTGGTCTAACAGCTGCTGCGATAGGCGGATCAGGCGGCTGGCATGGCGCATGCCATTTGCTTTGGCGGCATCGCGCGCCAGCACCAAATCAACCACCACGCGGCCCACGCGGCCGTTGCCGTCCTCAAACGGGTGCACGGTCTCAAACCACAGGTGAGCCAGTGCCGCGTGAACCAGGCTTTCCGCGGCCTGCGTGTTGTTGAACCAGCTCAGAAAACGCGTCATTTCTGCGGGCACGGTGACCGACGTCGGTGCCTCGTAGTGCACCGTTTCGCGGCCCAAGGCAGCGCTGACGATTTGCATGGGCTCGGCGTGTTGGCGGTAAGCACCCACCAAGATCTTGCGCATGCCGGAGTAGCCGGTGGGGAAGAGCGCAGCTTGCCAGGCGTGCAGGCGCTCATGGGTCAAGGACGCGCTGGCTTGCGTCAGGGCGTCGTCCATGATGTCGAGCAGGCCTTCGATGTGGCGCGGCGAGCTGGGCGCACGCGAGGCTGAGGAAGACAAGCGGCGCGCCACCGACGAGCGCACGGCCAGCAAATCCAGGCGCTCACCATCGATGGCGGCGGTGGACATGGCTTCTTGCGTCCACGCGTCTGAGGTGAGTTGTTCGCGCTGCGAAAAACCAATGGCCGCCAGCTTGCCTTCCACCACGCCTTGTGCTCGACGGGCCAAGGCCACGGCCTGCGCTACAGGCGCGCCGTCGCACCTGAATGCAGGCCAGTCAGCTTGTTGCCAGATCAGTTGAGGCGAATGCACACAGCTTTTATTTCAAATAGTGAGTCGACTGTGTCATTTATTCGACTCATATAGTGACTTGAATAAACAATGCAATCGACTCAAGCCCGCCAGCGATACGCTGGGCACAAGGCCGAACCACCACATCGCCCCACCAGCGACAATGCCCCATCACCTTTTCGAAAACCGCCACGGCGCACGCCATCAGCCTGCGCCGGTTTGCGTTTTTGAGCTTCTTTTCGCAGCACCCCCCATGTTCACTTTCTTCGAAACCCGCATCCAGCCCACGCGCTTGCCCTCTGGCGCGCCACCGACCGGTTTGTTGGCGTTTTACTGGCACTTCGTCCGCCAGACGCGCGGCTTGTATGCGGCCATGTTCGTCACCGGTTTGTGCGTGGCGCTGATCGACACCGCGATCCCGGTGTTCATCGGCAAGTTGGTCACGTTAATGCAAGCCACCGACCGCGCGGCCGCCTTTGCCGACGCCACGCCGGCGCTGCTTTTCATGGCTGCTTTGGTGTTGATTGGCCGACCGCTGGCGTTGCTCGCCGACGGCTTGATGCGCAACAACGCGGTGGTGCCGGGCGTGACGAGTTTGATCCGCTGGCAAAGCCATTGGCACGTGGTGCGCCAAAGCTGGCCGTTTTTTCAAAACGACTTTGCCGGGCGCATAGCCAACCGCGTGATGCAAACCAGCAGTGCGGTGCGCGAGTGTGTGGTCAGCAGCATCCGCGCACTTTGGTACATCGCGATCTACGGCATCTCCACCTTGGCTTTGATGGCCGCCGCCGACTGGCGTTTGGCCGTGCCCACCGCCCTGTGGTTTGCGGCCTACGTGCTCACGCTGCGCCACTTCGTGCCCTTGATGCGCGACCGCGCCAAAACCAGCAGCGAATTGCGCTCGATGGTGATGGGACGCGTGGTCGACAGCTACACCAACATCCTGACCGTGAAGCTGTTTTCCCGCGCCAAAGACGAAGACGCCTACGTGCGCACCGTGATCGACGATCACACCGGCGCCGTGGCGAGCCACATGCGCGCCACCACACGCTTCATGGCGTCGTTGTCGCTCATCAACGCGTTGCTGTTGGTGAGCACCGCAAGCATCGGCATTTGGTTGTGGGCGCACGGTGAAGTGAGCGCCGGTTTGGTGGCCACGGCCTTGCCCTTGGCGTGGCAAATCACCAGCGTGGCGGGCTGGGTGAGTTGGGAAGTCACAGGCATTTTTGAGAACGTCGGCGTGGTGCAAGACGGCATGGAAACCATTGCCGTGCCTCACACCTTGACCGATGCACCGAATGCGCCCGAGTTGACCGTGCCGCACGGCGAGATCAGGTTCGAGCACTTGACCTTCACCTACGGCCGCACCGACGGCAAGCGGGTGCTTGATGACTTCAATTTGGTGATCAAACCCGGCGAGCGCGTGGGCTTGGTAGGCCGGTCTGGCGCGGGCAAATCAACGTTGGTGAATTTGCTGCTGCGCTTTCATGAGGTCGAGGGCGGCAGCATTCGCATCGACGGCCAAAACATCAGTGCCGTGACGCAGGAAAGCCTGCGCGCGGCGATTGGCATGGTGACGCAGGACACCTCGCTGCTGCACCGCTCCATTGCGGCCAACATCGGCTACGGTCGACCCGGTGCTAGCCAAGCCGAGATTGAGGCCGCAGCGCGCAAAGCGCAGGCCCACGACTTCATCACCGACCTGCAAGACTGGAAAGACCGCACCGGCTACGAAGCCCAAGTGGGCGAGCGCGGCGTGAAGCTCAGCGGTGGTCAACGCCAGCGCGTGGCGATTGCCCGCGTGGTGCTGAAAGACGCGCCCATCTTGGTGTTGGACGAAGCCACGTCGGCCCTCGACAGCGAAGTGGAAGTGGCCATCCAAGACCAGTTGCTGGGCTTGATGGAAGGCAAAACCGTGATTGCCATCGCGCACCGTTTGTCGACCATCGCGCGCATGGACCGGCTCATCGTGTTGGAGCAAGGCCGCATCGTGGAACAGGGCACGCACGAAGAATTGCTGCGCTTGAAGGGCCACTACGCCAAGCTGTGGAGCCATCAGTCGGGTGGGTTTTTGCCGCAAGAAGCGCCGAGCGTGGCGGCGCTGCATGACGCGCCGGTTGAGGATGCTGATGCTTCAGCGCCAGACCCCGAACATCAGCCTGCTGCGCAAGCCACCTGATTCTTCATGCTGCGCATCACCGACCTCAAACTGCCGCTGAACCACGCCGACGATGCCCTGCGCAGCGCCGTGCTCACGCGCCTGGGCGTGGCCGACAGCGCGCTGCAATCCGCCAGCGTTTTCAAGCGAAGCTTCGATGCGCGCAAGAAAAGTGCGGTGCAACTCATCTACACGCTGGACTGCCAACTGCAAGACGAAGCCAGCGTGTTCGCGCGCTTGGCAGGCGACCCGCACATTCGCGCCACGCCCGACACCGGCTATCACTTCGTGGGCCACGCACCGGTTGACTTTTACGCAGCGGAGCACACATCCGCGCAACCCCGACCGCTGGTGATCGGCTTCGGCCCTTGCGGCATTTTTGCGGCCTTGGTGCTGGCGCAAATGGGCCTGCGCCCCATCGTGCTGGAGCGTGGTAAAAAAGTACGCGAGCGCACCAAAGACACCTGGGCGCTGTGGCGCAAAAGTGAGCTCAACCCCGAATCGAATGTGCAGTTTGGCGAAGGCGGAGCGGGCACATTTTCCGACGGCAAGTTGTGGAGCCAAATCAGCGACCCGCGCCACCTCACGCGCAAGGTGCTGACCGAGTTTGTGAAGGCCGGTGCGCCGGAGGAAATTCTGTACATCGCCAAGCCCCACATCGGCACGTTTCGCTTGGTGGGCGTGGTGGAAAAAATGCGCGCTGAGATTGAGGCCTTGGGCGGCGAAGTGCGCTTTGAGCAGCGCGTGGTGGACGTGCTGATAGAAGCTGAACACATCCGCGGCGTGACCCTGCAAAGCGGCGAGCACATAGCCGCCAACCACGTGGTCATCGCGCTCGGCCACAGCGCGCGCGACACCTTTGCGGTGTTGCATGAGCGCGGTGTTTACATGGAAGCGAAACCGTTTTCCATTGGCTTTCGCATTGAGCATCCGCAAAGCCTGATCGATGCGGCGCGATTCGGGCAGAGTGCAGGCAACGCCATCTTGGGTGCGGCCGATTACAAGCTGGTGCATCACGCGCTGAACGGGCAAGGGCGTGGCCGCTCCGTCTACAGCTTTTGCATGTGTCCCGGCGGCACGGTGGTGGCCGCCACCTCAGAGCCGGGGCGCGTGGTGACCAACGGCATGAGCCAGTATTCACGCAACGAACGCAACGCCAACGCGGGCATCGTGGTGGGCATTTCGCCGCAAGACTATCGGCAAGACGGTTTGCTTGATGGCCCCGTGAACCCGCTGGACGGCATGGCGTTTCAACGCTTTTGGGAATCACGCGCGTATGCGTTGGGCGGCGGCACTTACGAGGCGCCGGGCCAGTTGGTAGGCGACTTCATCGCAGGCCGCGCCTCAACGGCGCTGGGCGCGGTAGAGCCGTCGTACAAGCCCGGCGTGCACTTGACGAACTTGGGAGAGCGCGGGAACAGCAGCCTGCCCGATTACGCCATCGCCGCCATCCGTGAAGCGCTGCCTGCGTTTGATCGGCAGATCAAAGGCTTCTCCACGCATGACGCGGTGTTGACCGGTGTGGAGACACGCACCTCATCGCCCCTGCGGATCACGCGCGGGCGGGATTTTCAGAGCTTGAATGTGAAGGGGCTGTACCCGGCGGGTGAGGGTGCCGGGTATGCCGGCGGGATCATGTCGGCGGGGGTGGACGGCATCTAGGTGGCCGAGGCTTTGGGCCGCTCGATGTTGGGGTGACTCCCTCCCCCTGGCAGGGGGAGGGTGAGGGGTGAAGCGGGGCTTTCGAGGCGCATGCGCCGAGCCCGCTGAGCGGCCTGGACTTGCAAGCCCAGGCGCGCTGCGCAGCCGGGGATCGAAGCTTTAAACACAAGCCGGATCACCTGCGCGCTTTCACCCCCATCCCGGCCTTTCCCCTTCAAAGGGGAGCAGGCAATATGCAAACCTCGGCGCGTACGCGGGCAGCGAGGTCATACGCCTCCGCCTCAAACCGATTGCGCCGGTAGCCGCGTCGACACGCCCACACATAGCTGCCCACCGTCATGCCCTCGAAAAACTGCCGCACATGCACCAACTCATGTGCCAGCAATTCAATACCGACGGCAGTGCGCGCGTCATAGGCTCCCGCGCGGAGGTGAATGCGCGAACCCAAGGTGACGCCGCACATGTCGGGTCGCAGCCAGCGCGGCACTTTGCCATCGACCACACGCGCCGATGCGAGCACGTCAACTGAAAAATAGGGCTCGTAGCGGCGAAGCTCGTCGCCAGTCAAGGGCCGCTCAAGGGCTGCGAATGACGAACGGCGGATCACCGCTTCACGACACCGAACCGCATTTATGACTGAACGCAAGCCGCCATCACCTGTGCGACTGCCGCCGTCAATTTCTTCCCATACGGCACATGCAAAAACTCGTTCGGGCCGTGGGCGTTGCTCTTCGGCCCCAGCACACCACACACCATCATTTGCGCCGCCGGAAAACTGGTTTGCAGCAAGCTCATCAGCGGGATGGTGCCGCCCTGACCGATGTAGCCGCAAGGCGCGCCGTAGTGGGCTTGTGAGGCTTTGTTGAGCGCGGTTTCCAACCATGGTGCCAAGCTGGGCGCGTTCCATCCGGTGGCACCGACCGCACCCACCCGGCCGTCGGCATTGAAGGTGACTTTGGCGTTGTAGGGCGCGTTGTCTTCGAGCAAAGTTTTGAGCTGTGCTGCCGCCACATTGCCGTCGATCAAGGGCGGCAAACGCAGGCTGAGCTTGAAGGCGGTGTAAGGCCGCAGCACATTGCCCGCGTTCTTCATTTCGGGGAACCCGTCGGCCCCGGTGACGCTGAGGGTGGGCTTCCAGGTGCGGTTGAGCAGGGCTTGCAGCGGGTCGTCGGTGGTGGGCAGCGTGGGGCCACCGTCGGCACCGCAAGCCCAAGGGAAACGCTTCCACACTTCATCGCCCAAAATCTTCGCGGTGGCGCGCGATTGCTCAATCCGGTCGGCCGGAATTTCGCAATGAAACGCCTCGGGCAGCAAGCGGCCGGTCTTCGAATCTTCCAGGCGGTCCAGCACATGACGCAGGATGCGAAAGCTCGACGGCACCAGCCCGCTGCTGTCCCCGGAGTGCACGCCTTCGGTCAGTATTTCGACCTTCAAAGTGCCGCTGACCATGCCGCGCAAACTGGTGGTGAGCCAGAGCTGATCGTAGTTGCCGGCACCGCTGTCCAAGCACACCACCAAACTGACGCGGCCCATGCGTTTTTTCAGCACGTCGATGTAGGCGGGCAAGTCGAACGAGCCGCTTTCTTCGCAGGCTTCGATGATGCCGATGCAGCGCGGGCGCGGTATGCCCTGCGCATCGAGCGCCATGATGGCGGTGAGCGAGGCGTACACCGCATAGCCGTCGTCGGCCCCACCGCGGCCGTAGAGCAGGCCGTTTTCGTACTTGGGCGTCCACGGCCCCAGGTCTTTGCGCCAGCCGGTGAACTCGGGCTGTTTGTCCAAGTGGCCGTACATGCAAATGGTGGGCGCATCGACTTCGTTGCCGCCTGCGGCTGTGGCGGGCACTTCAAAAAAGAGGATGGGCGTGCGGCCTTCAATGCGCACTACTTCCAGCTTCAGGCCCGCGACTTTTTTGCTCTCGACCCAAGCCGCCGCCTCCGTGATGACTTGCTCCAGGTGGCCGTTGGCCTGCCAGTCGGCATCGAACATCGGGCTCTTGGCCGGAATGGCGATGTAACGCGTCATGGCGGGAACGATTTCGTCGTCCCACATGGCGTCAGCAAATGCGGCCAGCGCGTTGGCGTTGAGGGGTGCGTTCATGGTGAGGAGCTCCTAAAAAGTTTCAAGCGCTGTGTGCCTCGACCCATTCGGGTTCAGGCGGGTGTTTGAGCTTACGCCGTCAGCGCCAGGCTTGGCGACACGCGGGAGCGACCGGAGCCCGGAGGTGCTGCCGTGTGCTGCACCGTCATCAACACCAAACGCTTCAAACCGTCCCACGCATCGGTGGGCCAGTCGGGGTGGCGCAGGCCTTTGACCAAGCCGTCGCAGACTTGCGCGGCTTGCAGCAAGGCGGCCACCGCGTTGTCGGTGAACAGCGGCACCGCGCGTTCCATCAGGCGTTCTTTCGCACCCCACACGCGGGCTTCGCGCAGCGCCATCGGCAGCGGTCGACCTGCGGCCATCGCATCGCGCACGCGCTTGAGCGAACGGATGTCTTCGCTCAACGTCCAGTGCACCAGCACCGCTGCTTCGCCTTCGGCTTGCAAGCCGTCGAGCATGCGCAGCGCGCGCTCCACTTGCCCGGCCAGCACCGCCTCACCGAGCTTGAACACGTCGTAGCGCGCCACGTTGAGCACCGCTGACTCAATTTGCTGAAAGCTCAGTTCACCCGCCGATCCACCGGACGGATAGAGCAGACCGAGCTTTTGGATTTCTTGGTGCGCCGCCAGCAAATTGCCTTCTACGCGATCGGCAAAAAACGCCAGCGTGCGCTGCCCGGCTTCGCCGCCTTGCACGCGCTGGCCCTGAACCGCCATGCGCTGGGCAATCCACTGCGGCAACACCTTGCGGTCGATGGGGTCGAATTTCAGGGTCATGCCCGCACCGTCAAGCGCGGTGAACCAGCCGCTTTTTTGCTGCTGGCTGTCCAGGCGGGGCAGGGTCACCAGCGTGATGGTGTCGTCGCTGTTCAGGGCGCAGTAGCGCTGCAGAGCTTCCGAGCCTTCTTTGCCGGGTTTGCCGGAAGGAATGCGAATTTCAATGATCTGTTTGTCAGCAAACAAACTCATGGCCTGCGCCGCGCCAAGCAAGCCGCTCCAGTTGTAGTGCGCGCCGCTGACGGTGTGGACTTGACGTTCGGTGTGACCAGCGGCGCGCGCCGCCGCGCGGATGGCATCAGCGGCTTCTTGCACCAACAACGGCTCGTCGCCCCACAGCGTGTAAAGGGGACGCAGCCCTTTTTTCAGGTGAACGGCAAGTTGGTCGGGGCGCAGTTGCATGGTGGCGCTAGAGGGACTGAACCGCCGCCAACCGCCGCATCACCTGCGCCACGATGTCGGTTTGCATGGCGCGGTAGAGCTGTGCTTCTTCTTGCTCTTTGGCCAGGGCCGCGCTTTCCACATAGCTCAAATCACGCTTGAGTGAAATTTCGGTGGGCGCGATCAACTCTTTGCCAGCCGGTGTGCGCAGCCTGAAGTTGAGCACCGAGCGCAGTTGAAGCTCGCGCACTTGGCCTGCTGCGGTGCTGGCCACCACGCTTTTTTCGCGGGCGTCACTCAGGGCTTCCAACACCACTTGAGCTTGCGCGGCGCTGTCGACCACTCGCGTGGTTTGACTGGCGTTGATGCTGATCACCAGCGCTTCGGCCAAAGGTGATCTCGGCTTGAAGCCCACCAATTGCAACGTGCGAAAGCGCAGCTCGGGCGCGCGACGCAGCTCAAAACCGCAAGCGCCCAACAGCCACAGCGGCGTGCAAATCAGCGCGCGTCGGGTGCGCTGCATCACACCACCACGTTGACCAAACGACCCTTGACCACGATCACCCGCTTCACCGCCGCGCCGTTGGCAAACTTGATGAAGTCGGGGTTGGCCAATGCGGTTGCTTCGATCGTGGCTTGGGTTGCGTCAGCGGCCACGGTGATGGCACCGCGCAACTTGCCGTTGACTTGCAACACCAGCTCGATTTCGTCTTGCACCAAGGCCGCTTCGTCTACCTCGGGCCAAGGCGCGTCGAGCAAATCGCCGTGCGCTGTGGCGTAACCCAGGTCGCGCCACAGCACCCAAGTGGTGTGCGGGCACGCCGGGTAAAGCGCACGCAGCAAAATGCCAAAACTCTCGCGCAGCACCGCAGGCGCCGATGCCAACCCAGGCGACTTGAAGCCTTCCAAGGCGTTCAACAATTTCATCGCTCCCGAGGCCACGGTGTTGTATTGCATGCGCTCGTAGTCGTAGCTGATTTGGCGCAACACCGTGTGAACCTCAAAGCGCAAGGCTTTGGCTTCGGCACTCAACGCGGCACCTAAGCTGCTCGGAGCCATGAGCGCTTCGAAGTTCTTCGCACCGAAGGCCCACACCCGGCGCAAGAAGCGATTCGCGCCTTCCACACCGGCGTCGTTCCACTCCAGCGTTTGCTCCGGCGGCGAGGCGAACATCACAAAAAGGCGGGCGGTGTCAGCACCAAATTTGTCGATCAGAGCCTGCGGATCAACGCCGTTATTTTTGCTTTTGCTCATGGTGCCCACGCCTTCGTAGCCCACCGCCGAGCCGTCGGTTTTCAGCGTGGCACCGTTGACTTTTCCGGCGGCGTCCAGCGTGTCGGTCACATCGGCTGGCCAAAAATACTCGACCCCGCCTTGCGTGGTTTTGCGCGAGTAAATGTGATTGAGCACCATGCCCTGCGTGAGCAATTGCGTGAACGGCTCATCGACCTGCACCAGCTTTAAGTCGCGCATGACCTTGGTCCAGAAGCGCGCGTACAGCAGGTGAAGAATGGCGTGCTCGATGCCGCCGATGTACTGGTCCATCGGCATCCAGTAGTCGGCCCCTGCACCGACCATGGCCTGCTCGTTCTTCGGATCGCAGTAGCGCATGAAGTACCACGAGCTGTCTACAAACGTGTCCATGGTGTCGGTTTCGCGACGCGAGGCTTTGCCGCAGATCGGGCACGGCGCGTTCACAAACTCGGCGTGTGTGGCCAGCGGGTTGCCCGAACCATCGGGGATCAAATGATCGGGCAGCACCACCGGCAAGTCTTTTTCAGGCACCGGCACCGCGCCGTGTTCGGTGCAGTGAATGATGGGAATCGGCGTGCCCCAATAGCGCTGGCGGCTGATGCCCCAGTCGCGCAAGCGCCAGGTGGTTTTGCGTTCGCCCAGGCCTTTGTGTTCGAGCGCGCTGGCCACGGCCGCCACGGCCGCTTTGAAACTCAGACCGCTGAACAAATCGGAGTTGATGGTGACGCCGCGCTGTTTGTCGCCGTACCAATCTTGCCAACGGTCGTAGCTGAAGTGCGGCGCTTCGTCGATCTGAACCACTTGCAGCATGTCGATGCCGTATTTTTTGGCGAAGGCAAAGTCGCGCTCATCGTGCGCCGGCACGCCCATCACCGCGCCGTCGCCGTAGCTCATCAGCACGTAGTTGCCAACCCACACTTCCACATCTTTATGCGTGAGCGGATGGCTGACGATGAGGCCGGTGGCAACGCCTTTTTTCTCTTGCGTGGCCAGTTCGGCTTCGGTGGTGCCACCGGCTTTGCATTCTTCGATGAAGGCCGCCACGGCGGGGTTGCTGCGTGCCGCGTGCACCGCCAGCAGGTGCTCGGGCGCTACGGCGCAAAACGTCACGCCCATGATGGTGTCCACGCGCGTCGTGAACACATACAGCTTGCCGCCTTGGATCAATTTCGCATCAGCGCCTGCGCTGTAATCGACGATCTTGTGGGTGAACGCAAAACGCACGCCCTCACTCTTGCCGATCCAGTTTTCTTGCATCAACTTCACGCGCTCGGGCCAACCTGCGAGGTGGTGTTGCACATGGTCGAGCAGCTCGGGCGCGTACTTGGTGATGTTGAGGTAGTAGCCCGGAATTTCACGCCGTTCCACCGGCGCGCCGCTGCGCCAGCCGTGGCCGTCAATGACCTGTTCGTTGGCCAGCACCGTCATGTCCACCGGGTCCCAATTGACGACCTGAGTGCGGCGCTCGGCGATGCCTGCGTCGAGCATTTTCAAAAACAACCACTGGTTCCAGCGGTAGTAGTCGGGCGAGCAGGTGGTGACTTCGCGGCTCCAGTCGATGGCCAAGCCCATGGCCTGCATCTGCGCCTTCATGTGGGCGATGTTGTCGTGCGTCCACTTCGCTGGCGGCACCTTGTTTTTCATGGCCGCGTTTTCGGCTGGCAGCCCGAAGGCATCCCAGCCCATGGGCATGAGCACGTTCATGCCCTTCATGCGCAACTGGCGCGCCAGCATGTCGTTGATGGTGTAGTTGCGCACATGGCCCATGTGCAGCTTGCCGCTGGGGTAAGGCAGCATGGAGCAGGCGTAGAACTTCGGGCGGCTGCGGTCTTCGGTGACGCGGTAGGCATCGACCGCGTTCCATGCGGCTTGCGCGGCGCGCTCGATGTCGTTGGGTTTGAAGTCTGGGTTCATGGCTGGGCCTGCGCCTGGTGGCCGCGATATTGCAGCGCACAAAAAACTGTTTTCATTATAGGAAGCCGCTCCAACTTTTCCCCCTTTCGGGTGCGCGCTTCAGAGGGCTGCACAAACCACCTCTGCCTGGCCATCATGAAGCCATGTGCAAACAATTCGGGGGTTGTTGATGAAGCTGATGCGTCGAAGTTTTTTGTGGCTGGGTGGGGCCACTTGTGCGAGCACTCTGATGCCGAGTTTGGCTTTCGCAGCGAAAGCGTCCGCACCCGCCGTTTTGCTGGCGGGCGTTTACGCAGAGCACATTGACCCAAGCTTGTATTTGGTTAGCGAGAAGTTCGACGGCGTGCGCGCACTGTGGGACGGCCAGCAACTTCGCTTTCGCAGCGGTCGCGCGCTTGCTGCGCCCGCTTGGTTCACCGCGCGGCTGCCCACCACACCGTTGGACGGTGAGCTGTGGCTGGGGCGGGGTCGCTTTGATGCGCTGTCTGGCATTGTGCGCAGCGAAGTGCCCGTTGACGCAGATTGGAGGCAAGTCAACTACATGGTGTTTGAGCTGCCGTCCGGCAGCGGGACATTCACAGAGCGAACCCAACAGTTGCGCGCATTGGTGCAGCACACCGCTTGGCCGCAATTTCAAGCAGTCAGTCAGGAAGCCATTTCAAGCCGCGCCGACCTGCAACGCCGCTTGAATCAAGTGATGGCGCAAGGCGGCGAAGGTTTGGTGCTGCATTTGGCGTCGAGCGCCGTGACCTCGGGCCGCAGCGAGGTGCTGCTGAAAATGAAACCGCATCAAGACACCGAGGCCACGGTGGTCGGCCACCGCGCTGGGCAAGGCAAGTACGCGGGTCAAGTGGGCGCGCTGCAAGTGCAAACGCCGCAAGGTCAGCGCTTTTTTCTAGGCAGCGGTTTGAGCGACGAAGAGCGACTCAAGCCACCGCCGTTGGGCAGCGTGGTGACTTACCGCTACCGCGAGGTGACGCCCCAAGGCGTGCCGCGATTTGCGACGTTCTTGCGAGTTCACCACGGCGTGTAACTACGGTTTGGTGGGTGCGGTCGGGGCAGTGCCGGGGGCAGGCGCTTCGGCCACAAACCCAATGCGGCTCAAGCCCGCTTTTTGCACCATACCGATCAACTCTGCCACGCGGCCGTAAGGCACGGTTTTGTCGGCGCGCAATTGCACTTCGGTCTGCGGATTTTTACGCGCCACAGCAATCACTCGGGCGGCAAAGGCGGCGGCGTCCAGCGCCTCTTCGCCCACATAAAACTGGCCTGTGGGTGTGATGGCCACGCTGATGAATTGAGGCGCGTCACTGGGTTGCGCGGCGTCGGTTTTCGGCAGGTCGAGCTTCAGGCTGCTGGTCATCAAGGGCGCGGTGATCATGAAAATCACCAGCAGCACCAACATCACGTCGATCAGCGGCGTCATGTTGATGTCACTCATCGGCGCGGGCTGATGGGTGCGTTCGAGGCGACCGAAGGCCATAACGGTCAGCCCTCGCGCGCGGATGTGATCGCGCTCGGCTGTGCGTCGGCCACCATCTCGCGCAGATCGTGCGCAAAGCCTTCCAGCTCGGCCTCGCAAGCCCCCACCATCTTGCCGAAGATGTTGTAAGCCAGCACCGCCGGAATGGCCACCGCCAAGCCCGCGGCGGTCATGACCAAGGCCTCGCCCACCGGCCCGGCCACGCGCTCAATACTCATGCTGGCCGCCGTTGAAATGCCCACCAAGGCGTGATAAATGCCCCACACCGTGCCAAACAAACCGATGAAGGGCGAGGTGCTGCCGATGGAGGCGAGCAGCACTTGGCCGAACTGCAACTGCGCCAACACGGCATGCAAAGCGTCGCGCAAACGGCGGGTAAGTTGTGACTGAACTTGGCCGTGCGCTTCCAAAGTTTTGGCCACAGGCTGCGCGGTGGCGGCAGCCAGCAACGGGGCCAGCACGCGTTCGCGGTCGAAATTGGCGACTTGATCACGGCCTGCCGTCACGTTGGGCGCGGCCCAGAAGGCCGGCACCGCGCGAGCAATGTCAATGCGCACGCGGCGCAGCAGCCAGCCCTTCCAGAAGATCAACACCCACGCGCTGACCGACATCAACAGCAGCAGCATCGCCACCGCGCGAATGATGCCGTCGGCTTGTGCCCAGAAGTTTGCAAAACCGCCCATGCCGGAACCTTAAAAAGAAGCCTTACAGAGAGGTCTTAAACCAAGCCCAGAACGTCGTTCATGTCGAACAAGCCGTGCGTTTGCGCTGCCAAAAACCGCGCTGCGCGCAAGCTGCCTTGCGCGTAGGTCGTGCGGCTGGAGCTTTTGTGTGAAATTTCGATGCGCTCGCCAGTGCCCGCAAACAGCACCGTGTGGTCGCCCACGATGTCGCCGCCGCGGATGGTCGCGAAGCCAATGCTCGACGGGTCACGCTCACCCGTCACACCTTCGCGCGCCATGACGGCGCAGTCTTTCAAATCGCGGCCCAAGGCGTTCGCCACCACGCGGCCCATCTCCAGCGCGGTGCCGCTGGGCGCATCGACTTTGTGGCGGTGGTGGGCTTCGACAATTTCAATGTCGTAGCCGGTGTTCAGCGCACGCGCCGCCATGTCGAGCAACTTCATCACCACATTGACTCCCACGCTCATGTTGGGGGCCATCATCAGGGCGATGTGTTGGGCGTGCTCGGCAATCTCGTACTTTTGCTCATCACTGAAACCGGTGGTGCCGATGACGGCTTTCACGCCCAGCTCGCGACAAAAGGCCAAGTGCGTCATCGTGCCTTCGGGGCGGGTGAAATCGATCAGCACATCGCAGCCAGTCAAGGCCGAACGCAGGTCGCTGGATACGAGCACGCCGCTGTGACGGCCCAAGAAGGCACAAGCGTCTTGACCGATGGCGGCAGAGTTAGCGAGGTCCAGCGCGGCACGAAGTTGCAGGTCGTCAGACGCCAACACCGCCTCGATCAGCATGTGGCCCATGCGGCCCGAACTGCCCGCCACAGCGATCTTCAACCCCGCCATGTTCAGCGCGGCTCCAACGGCGGATAGGTGCGCGGCGCCACCGGTGCAGGTGCTTGCGCTTCGGGCGGTTTCGCAGGCGCAGGCAAGGCTTTCAACTGCGCGTCGGTCAGCGCCAAAGGTGCGGCGTTGCGGGCGGTTTTGAAGGTGTCAATGGACGCCACAAAGTCGCGCTCGGCGGGCAGGTCAGCACCGCCGTCGACGCTCTTGAGCTTATCGCCCTCAAACATGGCGACCACGCGGCGCGCCTGCTGCTCGGCGCCTTGGCGACGAATGATGAAAACGTAATCCCAGCGATCGGCATGGAACACGTCGGTGAGCAGTGGCGAGCCCAAAATGTCTCGCACTTGCTGGCGAGACAAGCCCGGCTTGACGGCATCAATTTGTTCTTTGGTCACCACATTGCCCTGCACCACTTCAACGCGGTAAGGCGTGACGACGCCCAAAAAATTCTCTGAAGTTTGCAGCGATTCGCAGGCCGTCAAAGCCAACGCCAAACTCAACGGAAGAACAAAAAAAATCGGTCGCATGGTGTGCCCAGATGTCAGCATTTGGCGGGGCCTTGGTGTGCCCGCAACCTCGATATGATCGTTTCATTCTAGCGGGCGAGTTGGCTGCGCCTCCCCTCGTTGAACCCAGATGGAACACCACCATGACCCACGCCGACGAACTCAAAAGCAGCGGCCTCAAAGCCACCTTGCCGCGCATCAAAATTTTGGAAGTTTTCCAAAAAACCCGCCTGCGCCACATGACGGCCGAAGACGTCTACAAGGTGCTGCTGGCCGATGGCTCCGACGTGGGCTTGGCCACGGTTTACCGGGTGCTGATGCAGTTTGAGCAGGCGGGCATCTTGTCGCGCAACCACTTTGAGACGGGCAAGTCGGTGTTTGAGCTGAACGAAGGCCAGCACCACGACCACTTGGTGTGCATGGACTGCGGCCGGGTCGAAGAATTTTTTGACGCCGAAATTGAGAAGCGCCAAAAAGCCGTGGCGCATGCGCGTGGCTTTGAGTTGCAAGAACACGCGCTGTCGCTTTACGGCGCTTGTACGAAGAAAAACTGCGAGCACAAGGCAGCCACGCGCTAGTGCTGTGTGTCACTCTGATTGCGACTTAAGAAACTCGATGGATTCGCGTGCGCGGCTAGGCGCAAACCACACCGATGCCTCATGGCAACGCGAGGATTCGCGACAACGTCACGCGCGCGAAGACGCGGTTTTATGTCGCAATGAGAGTGGCACACAGCACTAGACCTGATGGGTGCCCAGCGGCCTTCGGTGATGCTCAGCGACCCTCGTCGCGCAACATCGCTTTTTGGTGACGCTCGACAAACTCTTTGTAAGTGTCAATGCCTCGCAATTGCAAAATCGTGTTGCGCACAGCCGCTTCCACCAGCACCGCCAAGTTGCGGCCGGCGTCGACCGCAATCACCACCGTGCGCACCGGCGTGTCCAGGATGTTGTCGTACAGCGGCTCATAAGGCAGGCGCTCAAACTCGCGCTCCATGGTTTCTTTTGCGCACCAAATGCACGATGAGCTTCAAGCGCATTTTTCGGCGCACGGCGGTCTCACCAAAAATTGCTTTGATGTCGAGCAAACCGATGCCGCGCACTTCCAGCAAGTTCATCAGCAACTCGGGGCAGCGGCCTTCCAGCGCGGTTTGCGAGACTCGGTAAAGATCAACCGCGTCGTCGGCCACCAAACCGTGGCCGCGCGAAATCAGCTCCAAACCGAGTTCGCTTTTGCCCAGCCCTGACTCACCAGTGATGAGCACGCCCAAGCCCAAGATGTCCATGAACACGCCGTGGCGTGTGGTGCGTTCGGCAAACAAATTGCCAAGGTAGCCGCGCACGACGTCAATCACATGGCCGGCTGATTCCTGCGTCACAAACAGCGGAATGTCGGCGCGGTCGCACATGGCCACCAAGCGGTCGGGCGGTGCCTGCTCATCCGCCACGATGACCATCGGCGGCTCCAAGGTGACGATGCGTTGGATGCGGCGCTCCTGGTCTTCACCCGAGGTGTCGTCCAAGTACGCCACTTCGCGCCGACCCACAATTTGCACGCGGTAGGGGTGGATGTAATTCAAATAGCCGACCAAGTCGGCCGAAGAGCGGGCGCTTTGCACGGCGGCTTCGTCAAACCGGCGCTCAGGGTGAGCGTGACCGGCAATCCACTCCCAGCGCAGGGTGCTGCGGAATTCTTCGAACAGCGCTTCGGCGCTGACCAGCGTGGGCTTCATGCCATCGCCTTCATGTGACTGCTTTCATGTGACTGCTTTCACGCCACAGACTTCAGCGGTTCCCAGTTGGAGATCAGTTCGTGCACCTTGGCAGCGTCGCCCTCGACTTTCAAGCGCTCACGCAATTCGCGGTCAGACAACATCTCGGCGATCTCCGACAAAATTTCCAAGTGCCGCTGCGTGGCCGCTTCGGGTACCAGCAAAAAAATCAGCAGGCTGACGGGCTCTTCATCGGGCGCATCGAACGGAATCGGTTGCTGCACGCGCACCACTGCGGCCAGCGGATTCTTCAGTCCTTTGATGCGACCGTGCGGAATGGCCACGCCGTGGCCCAAACCGGTGGAGCCCAAGCGCTCGCGCGCAAACAGGTTGTCGGTGACGGTGGCGCGCGCAATCGCGTGCTGATTCTCAAACACCAACCCAGCTTGCTCGAAAGCTCGCTTCTTGCTGGTGGCGTCCACATCAAC
>JANPNT010000142.1:0-8074 GCA_031427655.1 Burkholderiales bacterium | reverse complement strand
CTCGACCGAATCCAAATTTTGGTAGGTCAAATCCACGTCGGCCAGCACGCTTTGCAACAAGGCCGGTTGACGCACGGGCTTGCCATTGCGGCCGTAGGCAAAACCTTTGCGGCGCGAATAGGTTTCGGCCAGTTCGCCTTCGTCGCCCCAGCGGCTGCTTTCGACCAAGTTGTTGACGTTGGCACCGTAAGCGCCTTCGTCGTTGCCGTACACGCGCATGGCGGCAATTTCCATCGTGCAGCCATGCTCCAACTGGTAAGCCAGCGCGTGCTTGCGGATAAAGTTTTGCGCGCTTGGCTCGTCGGCCGATGCCGCCATGAAAGCCGACTCGGCGAGCAGCTTGATCTGCAACGGCATCAGGTCGCGGAAGATGCCCGACAGCGTGATGACCACATCAATGCGCGGACGACCCAGCTGTTCCAGCGGGATCAACGTGGCGCCTGCAATGCGGCCGTAGCTGTCAAAGCGTGGCAGCGTGCCCATCAGCGCCAAGGCTTGGGCAATCGGCCCGCCTTCGCTCTTCAGGTTGTCGCTGCCCCACAGCACGATGGCAATCGACTCGGGCAGTTTGCCGCTGTCTTGCATGGCGCGGTCGATCAGCAATTGGGCTTGCGCCGCGCCGTCTTTCACCGCGAAGGCACTCGGGATTTTGAAAGGATCGAAGCCGTGCAAATTGCGGCCGGTGGGCAGCACTTCCGGCGTGCGCAAGATGTCGCCACCGGGTGCGGGCTTGATGAAGCGACCGTCGAGGGCGCGCAGCAAGGCGGCCACTTCGGTTTCTTCGGCCAATTGGTGGTCGTAGCCGATGAGTTGATTCAAGTCGGCCAGGGCATCGTCAGTTTGCGCAGCGCCGACCGACTTGAGTGCTTGCGCCGCAGTGCTGCCGGCAACGATGGCTTGCACCACGGCTTTGGCGGGAATGCGGCCGTGGGTGGCTTCGGCCATGGCCATCAGCATGTCCACCCGCTCGGTCGCGTCGGGCGCGCGGCCCACCACATGCAAGCCTTGCGGAATCAGCGTGTACTCCAACTCCAGCATGTCGGCCGACAGTTGGGCCACGCGCGCATCGGCGTGGCCAGCCAGCGTCAAGTCCCACAGCGGCGCGGCGGCAATCAAATCGAGTTCGGCGGCTTGCGATTGAATGATCTCGGCCAGGTCGTGGCGGCCTGCGGAGTTGGCATCGCCAGTGCGCCAGCGGTCGATGCTGGACTTCAAATCGATCAGACCCTTGTACAAACCGGCTTGGCCCACGGGCGGCGTGAGGTAGCTGATGAGCGTGGCGCAGGAACGGCGTTTGGCAATCGCGCCTTCAGACGGATTGTTGGAGGCGTACAAATAAATGTTGGGCATGTCGCTGATGAGGCGGTCTGGCCAGCACGCGCCCGACATGCCCGACTGCTTGCCAGGCATGAATTCCAAAGCGCCGTGAGTGCCAAAGTGCAGCACGGCGTGGGCCTTGAAGTCTTCGCGCAGGTAGCGGTAGAAGGCCGAAAACGCATGCGTGGGGGCCAAGCCTTGTTCGAACAACAAGCGCATCGGGTCGCCTTCGTAACCGAAGGACGGTTGCACGCAAACCAGCACGTTGCCGAACTGCTTGCCGAGCACCATGATGGACTGGCCATTGCTGAGCTGCTTGCCCGGCGCAGGCCCCCACTGGGCTTCAATTTGCGGCAACCAACGCTCGCGGCGCACATGGTCGTCGGCCGAAATCAGGGTGTGCACATTGCCGTCGGCACCGTGCTGCGCGGCGTTGCCGATCAGCACGCTGTCGCGCAGCAGATTCACATCGGCGGGCATGTCCACCGAGTAGCCCTGGGCCTTCATGGCGGCCAGGGTGTTGAACATCGACTCAAACACTGACAAGTACGCCGCGCTGCCGATGTTGCCGGCGTTGGGCGGGAAGTTAAACACCACCACGGCCACTTTGCGCTCTGCGCGGTCAACCCGGCGCAGCGCGATCAGCTTGCCAGTGCGAGCGGCCAGCATGATGGCGCGCTCGGGGCAGGTTTGCATGTCTTGTGCGTTGTCGGTGGCCTTGAATGTGCAAGCGTGGTGACAGCCGGTGCAGGTGACGCCGGGCGCGCCAGCGCGGCCACCGAACACGGTGGGGCTGGTGCCTCCGTCCAATTCGGGAATGGCGACCATGATGGTGCTTTCCACCGGCAGCAAACCGCGCGCTGAGCCGCCCCATTGGTCAAGCGTTTGAAACTCGACCGGGTGCGCCGCGATGTAGGGCACGTCCAAATGGGCCAGCACTTCTTCGGCGGCTTTGGCGTCGTTGTAGGCCGGGCCACCGACCAACGAGAAGCCGGTGAGCGACACCACGGCGTCTACCGCCACTTGGCCGTCTTTCATGAAAAAGCTGTCGATGGCCGGGCGCGCATCCAAGCCCGCCGCAAACACCGGCAGCACGCGCAAACCTTGCGCTTCCATGGCGGAGATCACGCCGTCGTAATGGCCGGCGTTGCCTGCCAACAAGTAAGAGCGCAGCAGCAACAAGCCGACCGTGCCTTTGTGCTCGGCAGCTTGCTGGGCCGTTGGCTGCGGCAAGTCGGCAGCGTCAGACGACAAGCGCTTGGCCATGCGCGGGTGGTAAACACCGACTTCGGGGTACTCCACCGGCGCGGCTGCTTTGGCGGCACCGCGCAAGGCTTTGCGGTCGCCGTCAGCGTAGCGGTCGACCAAGAAGCGAACCATGTTAGCCATGTTCTCTTCCGAGCCACCCAACCAATACTGCATGGTCAAGAAGTAGGAGCGCACATCTTGCGCCGTGCCCGGAATGAAGCGCAGCATTTGCGGAATGCGGCGCAGCATCTTCATTTGCGCGGCACCCCCGGCGCTGGGCTTTTCTTTGCTGCTGCCGCGCAGTTTTTTAAGCATGGCCATCGGGCCGCTGGCGGGCTTGCTCATGTCGAACTTGCCGACCTTGGTGAGCTTGACCACTTC
Organism: Burkholderiales bacterium; assembly: GCA_031427655.1. Lineage (GTDB taxonomy): Bacteria > Pseudomonadota > Gammaproteobacteria > Burkholderiales > Burkholderiaceae_C > JANYJJ01. The sequence goes on along the minus strand of JANPNT010000142.1, from coordinate 5,128 downwards.
ACCCGCCGACACCATGCAGATCATGGCGTCGCAGGCATCGCGACGGGCTTGCAGCGCGGGCAAGATGGGCAGGAAGTGGTCTTCCAAAAATACCGTCGCAGTGACGACGATGTCGCCCTGCTCAATGTCGGCAATGCAACGCGCGGTGGCCTCGGCGTCGCCGGTGTATTCGGACGCGGCGTGCAAGCTCAAGTGCAGCCCGGGCATTTCGCGCACCAAGTCTTTGCGCGCACGGTCGGTGGCGCTGGACAAGTGGGTGTCCATCGTGACCAGCACGACCCGAATTTGCGTAGGCACAGGCGTGTGCATGTCAGCGCGAAGTTGTTCAGCGCGAGAAGTGTGCTTTGGCGTCATACAAAGTCTCGATGGTGATGACGTGCACGCTGTGCATGTCGGCATAACGCTCGGTGTTGCGGCGCGCTTTGCCGCGCACGAAAAACGGAATTTTTTTCAGCTCTTTTTCTGCGTCGGGAGCCCACGAAGCGGCGGCAGCGATCTCAGACGGCAGTGCTGCGGTGTGCTCTGAAGTTGCACTGCTCGGCGCAACCAACTCAGGCGCTTTGATCACCGAAGCGATTGGTGCCGAGCTGCGTGCATGCCCACCCAAGTGCGAAGGTGCAGCGTCTTCGTGAAACTCGGCATCACCGCGGAACATGCCAATCAGGTGCTCTTCCAAGCCCATCATCAGCGGATGCACCCAGGTGTCAAACAACACACAAGCGCCTTCAAAACCCATTTGCGGTGAGTAACGCGCGGGGAAATCTTGCACATGCACTGGGGCTGAAATCACGGCGCAGGGCACACCCAAACGCTTGGCAATGTGGCGCTCCATTTGCGTGCCGAGCACCAGCTCGGGTTGCAACTCGGCAATGCGCGCTTCAATTTCCAGGTAGTCGTCGCTGATGAGGGCTTCCACGCCATAAAGCTTCGCGGCCTCGCGCACTTCGCGTGCAAATTCGCGGCTGTAGGTGCCAAGGCCCACCACGGTGAAACCCATCTCGTCAGCCGCCACGCGGGCGGCTGCCACGGCATGGGTGGCGTCACCGAACACGAACACGCGTTTGCTGGTGAGGTAGGTCGAGTCCACCGACTTGGCGTACCAAGTGGCGCGCTGCTCGGCTTGCGCCAACACAGCGCTCGGGTCGATCTGCGCCAAGCGTGCCACTTCGGCAATAAAGTCGCGCGTGGCACCGCTGCCAATGGGCACGGTTTTGGTGGCGGGTTGGCCGAAAGTGCGGGTCAACCAGTTGGCAGTGAGCGTCGCGATTTCAGGGTAGAGCACAACGTTGAAATCGGCGTTGCCCAGGCGCGCCAAGTCGGCCGGTGTGGCGCTGAGTGGCGCGACCACGTTGATGTCGATGCCCAGCTGCGTGAGCAGGCCGCTGATTTCGCGCAGGTCGTCGCGGTGGCGAAAGCCCAAGGCCGCAGGGCCGAGGATGTTGCAGCGTGGGCGCTGGCCTTCAGCGCGCGGTGGACGAACTGCGCCGTAAGTTGCTGCGGTCGGGCCCGCCAATGCGCGCACCATTTGGTAGAAGGTTTCAGACGCGCCCCAGTTCTCTTTGCGCTGATAAGACGGCAGCTCCAAAGCGACCACAGGAATGGGCAAATCCAGCGCTTTGCACAGGCCGCCCGGATCGTCCTGAATCAACTCGGCAGTGCACGACGCACCGACCATCATGGCCTGCGGTTTGAAGCGCTCGAAGGCATCGCGGGCGGCGGTTTTGAACAGCTCAGCGGTGTCGCCACCCAGGTCGCGCGCTTGGAAGGTGGTGTAGGTGACTGGCGGGCGCTTGGGCAGCCGCTCGATCATGGTGAACAGCAAGTCGGCGTAGGTGTCGCCCTGCGGTGCATGCAGCACGTAATGCACGCCCTCCATCGCGGTGGCGATGCGCATGGCACCGACGTGCGGCGGGCCTTCGTAAGTCCAGAGGGTCAGCTGCATGGTCAGGCTTCGATCAACTCAGGCATGGGGCCAGACGGGGCAACAGCCGGGGCGGCACCACCGAGCTTCATGCGGCGCAGCAAAGGGCGGGCAAACAACTCGGCCAGATCAGCGGCCTGGTCGTACCCGTGAATGGGCGTGAACACCAGTTCAATCGCCCACTTCGTGGTCATGCCTTCGGCTTCCAGCGGATTGGCCAAACCCAAACCGCACACGACGATGTCGGGGCGCGCTGCGCGGCAACGGTCGAGTTGGTTTTCCACGTGCTGGCCTTCCGACAGCACGGTGCCTGCGGGTAGCATGGCCAACTCTTCGGACAAATGCTGGCGGTGCAAATAGGGCGTGCCGACCTCGACCAATTGCACACCGAGTTCGCGCGAAAGGAAGCGCGCAATCGGAATTTCAAGCTGCGAATCGGGGAAGAAAAATACGCGCTTGCCAGCCAACTGAGGCCGCAACTTTGCGAGTGCGGTGGCCGCGCGTTGTTGGCCGGGCGCTGTCACTTTGGTGAAGATGTCGGCGGACACATTGAAGTGCTTTGCTGCGGCTTGCAGCCACTGCGTGGTGCCTTCTGAACCCAAGGGAAACGGCGCGCTCAAGCGTGTGGCACCACGCGCCTCGAGTGAGCGGGCGGTGTCGGCCAAAAACGGCTGAGCCAACAAGAAAACGGTGTTCGGGCCGACAGCGGGCAGGTCCACACTGTTGCGCGGCGGAAAGAAGCGCACGCCCTGAATGCCAAGTAGCGCAAACATGCGGGCGAACTGGTCTTCGACCACATCGGCCAGCGCACCGACCACCAGCAGCGAAGCGGGCGCATTCGCGTTGGTGGCAGGCAGAACCGGCACCATCGCGGCCAAGCACGCGTCTTCGCCCTGGGTGAACGTGGTCTCAATGCCGCTGCCCGAATAGTTGAGCAAACGAACTTTCGGCATGAAGCGCTGCGACAAGCGCGAAGCCGCGCGCGACAGGTCGAGCTTGATGACTTCGGAGGGGCATGAGCCCACCAAGAACAGCAGCTTGATTTCGGGGCGGCGCTCTAACAAGCGGGTGACCACGCGGTCGAGTTCTTCGTTGCAGTCGGCCAAACCGGCCAAATCGCGCTCGTCGATGATGGCGGTCGCGAACCGCGGTTCGGCAAAAATCATCACGCCCGCCGCCGATTGGATCAAGTGAGCGCAAGTGCGGGAGCCGACCACTAAAAAGAAAGCGTCCTGAATTTTCCGGTGCAGCCAAATGATGCCGGTCAGACCGCAGAACACTTCGCGTTGGCCGCGCTCTTTAAGCACCGGGGCGTCGCCGCAGCCCAATTCAGCGGCGGGGTGGATGGCGATCACGTTTTGCGCGCTCATGCGGGCGCTCTTGTCGGATGCACAGCTTGCATGATCTGTCGCGCGTTTTGCTGATCACGCCGGGCCATGTCCAGCCGCGCCATGCGCAACTTCCGAATGAACTGCGCCGCATTCACGACGTAGGTTGCGTACGCGGCCAGCGCCAAATACATCAGCGACTGTCCTTGCAACTTGCCGGTGAACAGGGCCACAAGGTAGGCGGTGTGCAAGGCCAGCACCAGCATGCTGAACACGTCTTCCCAATAGAAGGCAGGGGCGAACAGGTAGCGGCCAAAAACCACTTTTTCCCAAACGCAGCCGGTGATCATGATGGCGTACAGAGTGAACGTTTTGACCACCACTGACCAAGTGGCCACGGCTTGCCCTTCGCCGCTGGACAAGAAACGCAGCACCAAGCCCAAGCTGATCAAGAACACCAAAAATTGAACCGGCGCCAAGATGCCTTGCACCAAGGTCCATACCGACGCGTCTCGGCGAACACGTTCAGCTGGCGTGTAGAGCGGCGCGCGCATGCGACGTTCGCCGACCGCGTGTGGGGAAACGGAAGATGTACTGCGCTTGCTCATGGAAGCAAATTTAAATCGGCCAGCCCGATGTGTCAACTTAAATTGACGTAAATTAAACTTGACAGTACATACCCGGTAGACGACCATTCGTCACACGCTGGCTGGATTCGGAGGTTTTTCAGTCAGCGCAAAGAGGCCGGACGCGGCGTTTGCCGACCGGGGTCGTGGGTCCCCCAAGGGGTTTGTGATGCCGTCATGCGCTCAATTGCCGAAAGAATTCAACGCTTGCGCGTCGGCAACGCAAACTCTCGGTGTCCAAGTTGCTGTCTTAGACAACTTCGCACCACTATGGTGTACCCGAGTCGACAGCGCGATTTCGGTGAGTTACCCTCATCGGCAGGCCAGTGATGTAGGCCGCGCGGCCCCGGAAGAGTTCCAGGGTCACTCTGTTGTAGACCGCTCAGCGCTATCTGGCGTGTTTGACATGGACAAACGAGAGTTTGCTTCCGTATTCGGACTGTCTGAGATGCGTGCCGCAAGGAGACCTCCGATGACCCTATCCACGCTGGGTGCGATGGCACAAGAATGCCTGACCCAAGAAGACGCGCGCACCGACGATGTTCGATCCCGCGAAGTTCAGCGCGAGCACAAGCTGCCCTTCAACACCGAGTCGCCCGAATGGACCCGAGTGGGGCAGTCTCGCGAAGCGGCTGAGCTGCGCATGACGCAGCTGGTCAAAACGCTGGAGTCGGAAGTCATTCCACGATTGTTGGAGGCGCATCGCGTGGCACCCACCGGCACGTTGCCACTGGTCAGCCTGTGCCCGCCGCCCACTGAACAAGAAGTCGTTTCATTCGTTCAGTTGGTGCTCGGACGAGAAGACCTTCCAATTCACGACTGCATCCAAGGCATTCGCCAAAAAGGCATGGCAGTCGAAATGGTTTACCTCGATTTGCTGGCCCCAGCCGCCAAATACATGGGCGACTTGTGGATGGACGACCGCTGCGATTTCACCGAAGTCACGGTGGGGTTGGGTCGCTTGCAACTGCTGCTCCAAGAGCTCAGCCCGGCCTTCGGCGGTGAAGTTCAATTTCCTGCGAACGCGCGGCGCGCGTTGCTGATGCCAGCGCCCGGCGACCAGCACACGTTTGGTCTCTCGATGGTGGCTGAATTCTTTGGCCGCTCGGGCTGGGAAGTGGCCAGCGGCAACATGACCTCAGCCACCAACGCGGTCGACATGGCGCGCGCAGAGTGGTTCGACGTGATCGGTTTTTCAGTGGGCAGCGAAACCCGCCTTGATTGGCTGAAAGATTGCATTGCCACCGTGCGCC
>JANPNT010000141.1:0-2564 GCA_031427655.1 Burkholderiales bacterium | reverse complement strand
TGGCGCGCAAGGCGACAGCCAGCGCCTTGAATAAAACCGTGGCGCAAGCCAAGACGGCGATGAGCCGGGAGATACGCGCTGAGTTCAACATGACGGCGGCCAAGGTAGGCGCGGCATTAAAGGTGACCAACGCGCGCGCATCGGGTGCCAACTTCAGGCTGGAAGCCGGCCTCGAATCACCACGCCAGCGCGGGCGTAGCCTGAACCTGGCGAACTTCGCAGCCAAGCAAACGCGCCAGGGCGTGACGTTCAAGATCAAACGCGGCGGTGCACGCAAGCTGATACCGGGGGCGTTCCTGATCAACGGCGGCAAGACGGTGATGATTCGAGTTCCCGGCACGACGATGGGCAGCCGCTCAAGATACGCGGGGACTAAGCATGCGCAACAGATAAGGGCGCTGCAGACGATTGACGTGGCCAGCATGTTCAACACGAAGCGCGTCAACGCCAAGGTGCTGGCGATGATCGAGGCGAAGTTTCCTGAACTGTTCGCCAATGAGGCGAAGTTCTTCACTGACCGCTTCAACCGGACGGGCAAAGCATGATGATTGCCCAGCGTAGGGCTGAGGGTAAGCAGCTATGAGCGCCAAAGAAGACGAGCTTTCGCTGGGCTTCCTAAAGACGGTGCTTAGCTATGAGCCAGAGACTGGCTTGTTTAGGTGGCTGACGAATGAAGGCGGCGTCAACATCGGTACCGTCGCAGGCAATGTCAACAGTAACGGTTATCTGGTTGTTGGATTAAAGGGAGCGAAGTACAGGCAGCATCGACTGGCGTGGTTCTATCACCATGGTGTCTGGCCTACCGGTACGGTCGATCATCGCGACTGCAACAGGGCTAACAACAGCATTGGCAATCTGCGCGATGTTCCGCAGGCGGTCAACATGCAAAACCAGCGCAAGGCAACAAGTCGAAGCGCACTCGGCGTGCTGGGCGTCTATTGGAGTGAGAGGCGGCAGGGATTCATGGCTGCAATAAGCATCAACAAAAAGAAGAAGCGACGTGGTCCATACAAGACTCAAGAGCGTGCCGATGCTGCTTACCTCGACTTGAAGCGCAAGTTTCACGAGGGGTGCACGCTGTGATGGGCTATGGGGTACCCCCGTCATCGGGTCCTTTGCAGCAACCTGCCCACACGGGGCAAAGTGATCGCGAAAAAGCGTTAGCCGGGGGTTTCTGTAAATGGTGAATGGTGCATGTTACGGGGTGAATGCCTATGAATGAAACCCTGTCGCAGGCGGCTATCGGGCGGGTGCTGGACTTGTCGCCGGCGCTGATGACCAAGCTGAAAAAGCAGGGCTGCCCGATGGATTCGGTCGAGGCGGTGCGCGCCTGGCGCCAGGCGCGGCAGAACATTGCGGCGCGCAAGCCTGAGCCAGCACCGCCACCAGCTTTGAATACTCCACGCTTTAACCGTGTCGGAGGTGATGACTTCGCCGCAATGATCCGGGCTACTAAGGTCGAGCTTTCCGGCTTGGATGTCGACGAGTCGCACGACGAAGCCCGCACCCGGCGCGAGATTGCCGAGGCCTCGATGGCCGAGATGAAAGAAGCCGAGATGCGCGGCAAGTTCCTGAAAAAATCCGAAGTCGACTCAGCCATCTTCGAAATCGCCCGGGCCCTGCGCGACGGCCTGACCAATTGCGCCCGCCGCATCGCCGCCGACGTGGCCGCGCTGGGCAGCGCCGAAGACTGCGAAGCGGTGATTGACCGCGAACACCGAGCCCTGCTCGACAGCATGACGCACCGCATCAGCAGCAAACTGGGCGCCAACATGGCGAACGCCGCCGCATGACCCCAGCCGCCGAAATAGTCCACCCCGCCTTTGCGCGCGGCCTGCAGCCTGACCCGAACATGACGGTCGATGAGTGGTCGGACGAATACATGGTGATTCCCAAAGACAGCGGCGCGAATGAGTACGGCAAATACCGCACCAGCCGCACGCCGCACGCCCGCATGGTGATGCGGGCCTTGAGCGACAACCACCCGTGCAAGCGCGTGGCGCTGATGGGTGCTTCGCAGATGCTGAAGACGCAAGTGGGCCTGAACTGGTTTGCCGCGTCGGTGCATCAGTCGCCGGCCAACTTCCTGTGGATCCTGCCGACCGGCAAGCTGGCCAAGCGGACCAGCACCCGCATCTCCAAAACCATCGCCGCCGTGCCCGAGCTGGTGGCGCGTGTGGCCGCGCCGCGTTCGCGCGATTCGGTCAACACGCTGGACACGAAGGAATACATAGGCGGCTCGCTGTTCATCGTCACCGCTGGCGCGGCCGCCAACCTGTCCGAAGTGCCGGCGCGCCGCGTGCTGTTTGACGAAGTCGATCGGGCCGAGGCCAACGTGAACGGCGAAGGCGACCCGGTGGCGCTGGCTGAAGCGCGGCAGACCACCTTTGAGCGCAACCGCAAGGCCTACTACCCCAGCTCGCCGACGATTACCGGCGAGTCGATCATTGAAAAGCTCTACCTGCGCGGCACGCAGCACGAAGCGCTGGCCGACTGTGTGCATTGCGGCCACGCGCAGCCGCTGGCGTTTGAGCGGCTGGTGCTGTCTGACGACGGCCAGAACG
>JANPNT010000140.1:0-1550 GCA_031427655.1 Burkholderiales bacterium | reverse complement strand
GCGATCAACATCGCCTTGACCGGCTCGTCCTGGATGTACTTGACGGTGGTGTCAGAGGCATGTGCCGCACGCTCACGCAACTGACGTGAGGTGTCGCGGGCGCTGTCAAGGCCACGGCGAGCCATCGACTCCGCCTCCTTGGCCAGACGTTCGATCACAGGCTTGGCGGTGTTCATGGCCTGATGAGCCTTCTCGGTGATCCGGTCATGGGCCTGGTGGGCAGCACCATCGAGCTGGTCGATGGCGAGTTCAGCAGAGCTGGTGGCGCTTTCTGCAAACTGGCTTGGGGAGGTCATATTCATGATGTGGATCCTTGATTTGGTAAGCAACTGAAAAAAGAGGGATGACGAATCAGCAAACAGCGCAGACGGGCGCTGCAAGGCCTATTTCTTCGTCTGACCGAGCAGGAAACTGCCGAGTGCCAGCACCAGAAAAATCACGAACAAGATTTTGGCGATGCCTGCTGCACTGGCGGCAATACCGCCAAAACCAAACAGTGCGGCGATTAGCGCAATGACGAAGAAAACGACAGCGTAATGCAACATGAACATCTCCCGGATTGATGATTGATGCATGCGGCGCAAAGCACATCACGCACAGCCAGTGTGATTTCCAGGCCGCGTTTGATCGATAGTCCGGCTGGCCTTGTCGGCGTCGGCCGAACCACTGCGCGCCTGTAGGAAGGCGACGACACAAAATGCGACACGCTTGAGGGCAAGCGCGGCGGGGCTCAGACCTCGGTGGGCAGCCGGGCCTCGATCGTGGTGCCGACATCGGTCTGGCTGACGAGCGTCATCTGCCCGCCCTCGGCCTCAACGCGGTAGCGCATGCCAAGCAGGCCATGGGCCGCCTGCCGCGGCACGGTGGTGTCGAAACCGCAGCCGTTGTCACGCACGGCGATCGTGACCGTGCCCTCGTGCTGAGACAAATCGACCCAGACCTCGGTGGCTTTGGCGTACTTCGCGATGTTGGTCAGCGCTTCCTGGACCAGCCGGTAGATCGTCAGCTCACCGGGCGGGCAAAGGTCTGTCGGTACCAATTTGACGTGAACAAGCAAGCCCGACGCCGTGGCGAATTCGCTGGTGATGATCTCCAAGGCGGCAGCCAGCCCCAAATTGCTCAGCGAAGAGGGACGCAGGTTTTCGATGATCTGGCGCTTCAGCGCGATGCCGTCGTTGAGCAGCTTGTTCAGATGCAGCAAGCGTTCGGCGACCTCAGGCGTCATCGTGCCCAGCCTGCCCTTCAAACGCGCCGCATCGAGCTTGGCCGCGGTCAGCAGCGCACCGAGCTCATCGTGCAGCTCACGCGCAAGGTGGCTGCGCTCGTCTTCCCGTGCGGTCTGCAAATGTTGAGCAAGTTCGGTGAGCTGTGCGGTGCGGCTCTTTACCTCGGCTTCCAACCGATCGCGCTCGACCTGCACGGCAAGCTTCTGTTCGAGCTGCACTTGGCTGAGCATCAAGCTTTGTCGGAAATAAAGCGACACCGCCAGCAGGCTGATCAGCGTGGTCAGCGCCACGCCGATGCGGTTGATCAACAAGGTGCGCTGCACA
>JANPNT010000139.1:0-11898 GCA_031427655.1 Burkholderiales bacterium | reverse complement strand
TGATCATCAACTCTTGCAGGTCGAGATTGTTGTTGGCGTGCTCGCCGCCGTTGATGACGTTCATCATGGGCACGGGCAATTGCATGGCACCCGAGCCTCCGAAATAGCGGTATAGCGGCAGGCCGCTTTCTTCAGCGGCAGCGCGCGCCACGGCCATGCTCACGGCCAACGTGGCGTTGGCACCCAAGCGGGCTTTGTTGTGCGTGCCGTCTAGGTCAATCAGCGTGCGATCAAGGAAGGCTTGCTCGGAAGCATCGAGCCCCAACACGGCTTCGCTGATGTCGGTGTTCACATGCTCGACGGCCTTGAGCACGCCCTTGCCAAGGTAGCGAGATTTGTCGCCGTCGCGCAGTTCAATGGCTTCACGGGAACCCGTAGAAGCGCCCGACGGCACCGCAGCGCGGCCCATGATGCCGGACTCCAACAACACATCGCATTCGACGGTGGGGTTGCCGCGGCTGTCCAAAATTTCACGGCCGACGATGTCAACAATGGCGCTCATGGATTCTTCTTTCTTAGCAGTTAGGTATTCGGGTGAAGGCGGGGAAGGCGGCGCAGTCGGCTCAGAAGTCGGGGCGGTTAGACGCCTTCGACGATGACCATGTTGAACATGGCCGTAGCACCGTCGCGCAGGCCGCGCGCCTGAACATAGCCGGGGCTGTCGTACATCGTCTGGGCCGCCTCGAAGTCAGGGAAGCGAATCACCGTCAGGCGCGGCGGTTGCCAGTCACCTTCCGGCACGTGCATGCGGCCGCCACGCACCAGATACTCGCCGCCGAAAGATTTGACGACTTCGGGCGCGGCGCCCATGTAACTCTTGAAGAGTTCGGCGTCAGTGACTTGCGACTCGACAATCAGGTAGGCGGCGGTCATGGGAGTCTCCGGTGGGTTCAGCAATGGGTTCAGCAATGGATTCAGCAAGAGAAGTCGTTTTCGAGCAGCGGCTGTGCTTTGATGACGCGGTCGATCGACACCAACTGCTCTAACAGCGCGCGCATGTGCTTCAGCGGCACGGCGTTCGGGCCGTCGCTCATCGCGTTCATTGGGTCAGGGTGGGTCTCCATGAATACGCCCGCCACGCCCACGGCAATGGCTGCACGCGCGAGCACCGGAACAAACTCGCGCTGGCCACCCGAGCTGGTTCCTTGGCCGCCGGGCAACTGCACCGAATGGGTGGCGTCGAACACCACGGGCGCACCGGTTTCTCGCATGATGGCCAGGCTGCGCATGTCGCTGACGAGGTTGTTGTAGCCAAAGCTGGCACCGCGTTCGCAGGCCATGAAACTGTCTTCCGGCAAGCCCTTGGCGCGCGCCGCGGCACGCGCCTTGTCGATGACGTTTTTCATGTCATGCGGCGCCAGGAACTGACCCTTCTTGATGTTCACCGGCCGACCCGATTGCGCCACGGCGGTGATGAAATCGGTTTGGCGGCACAGGAACGCTGGCGTTTGCAGCACGTCGACCACGGCCGACACGGCAGCGATTTGTGATTCGCTGTGCACGTCGGTGAGCAGCGGCACATTCAACTCGCGTTTGACCTTGGCCAAAATTTCCAAGCCGCGCTCCATGCCCGGGCCGCGAAAGGTGGCACCACTGGACCGGTTGGCCTTGTCATAGCTGCTTTTGAAGATGAAAGGAATGCCGAGTTGGGCGGTCATTTCTTTCAGTGCACCGGCCACGTCCATTTGCAGCTGTTCAGACTCGACGACGCAAGGCCCAGCGATCAAGAAAAACGGCTGCGCAATGCCGACCTCAAAGCCGCACAGCTTCATGCAACCGCCTTAATCTTGACGGCTTCCTTGGCCTCAAGTCTCGCGGTCTGGTGCGCCAACGCAGCCTGGATGTAAGAGATGAACAGCGGGTGCCCATCCCAGGGCGTCGACTTGAATTCAGGGTGAAATTGCACGCCGATGTACCAAGGGTGAACGCTGCGCGGCAGCTCAACGATTTCGGTCAGCTTTTCGCGCTGCGTCAGTGCCGATATCACCAAGCCCGCTTCGCCCAATTGGTCTAGGTAGTTGACGTTGGCTTCGTAGCGGTGGCGATGCCGCTCGGTGACCACGTCGCCGTAAATCTCGTGCGCCAAGGTGCCGGGTTTCACGTCGGAGCTTTGTGCGCCCAAGCGCATGGTGCCCCCCAGGTTGGAGCTGGCGCTGCGCTTTTGGATGGAGCCGTCGGCGTCTTGCCACTCTTCAATCAAAGCGATGACGGGGTGCTGCGTGGCGGGCTCGAACTCGGTGCTGTTGGCGTCCAGCAAGCCCGCTTTGTGGCGCGCGTATTCGATGGTGGCCACTTGCATGCCCAAGCAAATGCCGAGGTACGGCGTTTGGTGTTCGCGCGCAAATTGCGCTGTCAAAATTTTGCCTTCGACGCCGCGCTTGCCAAAGCCGCCGGGCACGAGGATGGCGTCAAATTTGGCCAGCTGGCCGATGTTGGCGGTGCTCAATGTCTCAGAGTCCACGTACTCAATGTTCACCCGCGCATGGTTGTGCAGCCCTGCATGGCGCAGCGCTTCATTCAGTGATTTGTAGCTGTCGGACAGGTCGGTGTACTTGCCGCTGATCGCGATGTTCACTTCGCGTTGGGGGTGCTCCACCTCGGCCACCAAATCGTCCCAGCGCTTCAAGTTGGCGGGCTGGGCGTTGATGCGAAGCTTGTCGCAAATCAAGCCGTCCAGGCCTTGCTGGTGCAGCATGCGCGGCACTTTGTAGATGGTGTCTACGTCCCACATGGAGATCACGCCCCACTCAGGCACATTGGTGAAAAGCGAAATTTTTTCGCGCTCTTCATCGGGAATGGCGCGGTCGGCGCGACACAGCAGCACATCGGCTTGAATGCCAATTTCGCGCAGCTTTTGCGCGGTGTGTTGCGTGGGTTTGGTTTTCAGTTCACCGGCCGCTGCAATCCACGGCACGTAGGTGAGGTGAACGTAGGCGGTGTTGTTCGGCCCCATGCGCAAACTCATTTGGCGCACGGCTTCTAGGAAGGGCAGCGACTCGATGTCGCCCACCGTGCCGCCCACTTCAACAATGGCCACATCCACTGCGGCGTCGGTGCCCATGCCCGCCCCGCGTTTGATGAAATCTTGAATTTCGTTGGTGACGTGCGGAATGACTTGCACCGTTTTGCCGAGGTAGTCACCACGGCGTTCTTTTTCCAGCACGCTTTTGTAGATTTGGCCGGTGGTGAAGTTGTTGGCCTTCTTCATCTTGGTGGTGATGAAGCGCTCGTAGTGGCCAAGGTCTAGGTCGGTTTCGGCGCCGTCGTCGGTGACAAACACCTCACCGTGCTGAAACGGCGACATCGTGCCGGGGTCAACGTTGAGGTAGGGATCGAGCTTGATAAGGGTGACCTTGAGGCCGCGCGACTCCAGGATCGCAGCGAGCGAGGCCGCCGCGATGCCCTTGCCCAGCGAGGACACCACACCGCCGGTGACAAAGACAAACTTGGTCATTGCTTGTGAGCCATTTGTCTTGACAACAAGGGCTGAGTTGGTAAAGCGTGATTATAGGCGGGTGCCTTCGCGCAACCGACCGTCGAGCGCCTTCAACTCTCTTGTTTTGCACTCGAAAACTGCGCCAACCAACGCAGCACCTCGGCCGCCGTTTCTGTTGGTTTTTCAAACGGAAACAGATGCGAGCCTTTGATCCACGAGACCCGGCCGTGCGTCAGGCGCAGGGTGTTGCGCATGCCGAGTTGACGCACTTCCACCGACTCGGTGCCGCCGATGAAAGCCATCGGGCAGCGCAGAGGATGGGCGCGCAGCAGCGAGCCGATGTGGTGGGGCAGGGTGTTGTAAATGCTGGTCTCAATGTCGCGCCGGAAGCTCAGTGTGTGGCTTTTCTCGGAACCGGCAGCGGCGTCCGCGTCGGGCTCCACACCACAGGCGATGTAGTCGCGCAGCACTTGGGGTTCCCAACGCGCGAACACTTTTTTGGCGGCAAAGTGCGACAAGGCCGCATCGGCGCTGGGCCAGTGCTGACGGCGGCCCTTCGACACATGGCCGGGCGAGAAGCGTTTGAAGATAGGCGTGGGCTTGGTCAGGCGGATGGCGCCTGCCAACAGCGAGCTCATGAGCGGCGAGTCGATCAGCACGATGCCTTTGACCAAGTCAGGTCGGTGAGCTGCGGCCAGCACGCTGCACCAACCACCGAGCGAGTGGCCGACCAAATGAACAGGGTCGGTGCAGTCGCGTTCGATCAGCGCGATCAGTTCATCGCGCAAGCCTGGCCAGTTGTTGGTGGGCGGGCGCTGGGGGTCGTGGCCGAACTTTTCGACGGCGTGCACGGCGTAGCCCTCAGCTCGCCATTCATCGAACAGCATGCGATAGGTACCTGCGGGGAAGCCGTTGGCGTGGGAGAAGACGATGGTGGTCATTGAATGGTTCCTTCCCCAGAGACCAGAAGGGGCTCCTTCGTAGGTTTTGGGAGAGGGGCAACACCAACAGGCTGGAGCGCGGTGACACATCGGGTTGTATCCAAAGCTCCAACCCCCACCCCGAAACTCCCCCTGAAAAGGGGAGGGAGTGAAACCCACTCAAACGATCTTCTCGCCCGGATGCGTGATCTTGCGCATGGGCTCGTACTTCGGCGCATTCACGCGCAGCGGGTGCGTTGCCGCACCACCATTCCACTGCGGGTCGTCGATCGACTCAAACACTTGGCGCAAACGCTGGCCCCAGGTGTCGTGAATCATTTTGAAGTACGGGTTTTGCTCGTCGATGCAGACGATGCGATCGCTGGCCAGCGCGCCTTGTTCATACACCAGCAAGTCCAGCGGCAGTCCCACCGAAAGGTTCGATTTCAGCGTCGAGTCCATCGACACCAAAGCGCATTTAGCGGCCTCGTCGAGCTGTGTACCCGGCGAAATCATGCGGTCCAGCACCGGCTTGCCGTACTTGCTTTCGCCGACTTGGAAGTAGCAAGTCTCGCGCGTGGCTTCAATGAAATTACCGGCCGAGTAAACGAGAAACAGGCGCATCGCCTCGCCCGCAATTTGCCCGCCAAAAATCATCGTGGCGTTGAAGTCGATGCCTGCGGCTTGCAGCGATGGCCCGTCTTGCGCGTGCACGCGGCGAACGGCCGCGCCCAACACGCGCACGGCGTCGAACATGCTTTTGGCATTCCAAATGGTGATGGCAGTGCCCGCGTTGTTGTCATCAGCGTTGTCGATTTTCTCGACCTGCAAAATCTCACGCACCGACTGGCTGATAGACAAATTGCCAGCCGACAACATCACCATAAAGCGGTCGCCGGGCTTCTCGTACACCATCATTTTTCGGTAAGTGCTGATCTGGTCCAGGCCCGCGTTGGTGCGCGAGTCGGACAAGAAAACAAGGCCTGCATCGAGCTTGATGCCTACGCAGTACGTCATGGTGCTTTTCTCATCAGGGTGTCGCCAGTTTCTTAAGTCGGTAAAGCGCTTCGAGCGCGTCTTTGGGGCTGAGCATATCGGGGTCTATTTTTGACAGCGCTGTGTCCACTGCCGACGCGGGTGCCTCAGTCTGCATCGGCGGCGCGGCAAACAAATCTATTTGCGCGTCGCCAGCTTTTTGTTGCTTCTCCAGCGCCTCCAAAGTCATGCGTGCCTGGCGCACCAAGCTGCTCGGCATGCCGGCCAAGCGCGCCACTTGCACGCCGTAACTGCGACTGGCGGGGCCGGGCTGGATGTCGTGCAAGAACACAATGTCGTCGCCGCTTTCGGCCGCCGACACATGCACGTTCAAGGCGCGGTCGTGCTTGACGGGGAAAGCCGTCAATTCAAAGTAGTGCGTGGCAAACAGCGTGAAGGCGCGGCTGCGTTCATGCAAATAACTGGCGATGGCTCCGGCCAAGGCCAGGCCGTCGAAGGTGGAGGTGCCGCGACCAATCTCGTCCATCAGCACCAGCGACTGTTCGGTGGCGCTGTTCAAAATGGCGGCGGCCTCAAGCATCTCAACCATGAAGGTGGACTGCGAATTGGCCAAATCATCGGCCGCGCCGATGCGGGTATGGATGGCGTCCATCGGCCCCAAGCGGCAGGCGCGTGCGGGCACGAAGCTGCCCATCGCTGCCAACAGCGCAACCAGCGCCACTTGGCGCATGAAGGTGCTTTTGCCGCCCATGTTGGGGCCTGTGATGACCAGCATTTTTCGGGTCGCGTCCAGCATGCAGTCGTTGGCCATGAAGTTGCCCGCACCGGTTTCTTGCAAGCGCGCTTCCACCACCGGATGACGGCCCGCCTCTATGGCAATGCAGGGCTCTTTGACGAATTGCGGGCGGCACCAGTTCAGCGCGTGAGCGCGCTCGGCCAGTGAGGCCAACACGTCCAGGCTGGCGAGCGCGCGGGCCAACGCGCCCAGGGCCTCAAGGTGGGCTTGCAGTTGATCCACCAGCCGCTCGTACAAGAACTTTTCTCGCGCCAGCGAGCGGTCTTGCGCCGACAAAGCTTTGTCTTCAAAGGCTTTCAACTCAGGCGTGATGAAGCGCTCAGCGTTCTTCAGCGTTTGGCGGCGTTGGTAGTCAGAAGGCACTTTGCTGGCTTGACCTTGCGTCACTTCGATGTAGAAGCCGTGCACTTTGTTGAACTGAACGCGCAGGTTGCCGATGCCGGCGCGGGCGCGCGCTCGCGGGCTTCCAAGTCCAGCAGAAACGTGTCGCAGTTTTGGGTGATGCCGCGCAGCTCGTCCAAGTCGGCATCAAACCCAGAAGCAATCACACCGCCGTCGCGCAGCAGCACTGAGGGCTCGGCTGCGATGGCGGCGCTCAGCAACGCTTCAATTTGCGCATCGGGGCTCAGCGCTTCGCTCAGCAAGTCGAGCAGCAGCGCTTGGTTCAGCGGTACCAGCGACCTCAGCAACGGCAGCGTGGCCAAAGTGCTGCGCAGCCCTGTGAGTTCGCGCGGGCGCACTTGGCGCAGCGCAATGCGCGCAGTGATGCGCTCGACATCGCTGATGCTTTTGAACAAGTCGCGCAGTGCCTCGGTGGGCTGGTTCAGCAGCACTTCAATGGCATCGTGCCGCTGTGTGGCCACTTGCCGCGCGCGCAGTGGGTGCGTCATCCAGTGGCGCAGCGCGCGGCTGCCCATGCCAGTGCGGCAAGTGTCCAGCAGCGACAGCAAGGTGGGCGAGTCTTCGCCGCGCAGGGTTTGCGTCAACTCCAAATTGCGGTGCGAGGAAGGCGGCAGGTCGAGCAAGTCGGTGGCGCGCTGCACCTGCAGTGTGCGCACATGCGCCAGCGCTTGGCCTTGGGTGTGCTCGGCATAACTCAGCAGCGCGGCCGCGGCGGCGTGGGCGGTGGGCAGGTCTTGCGCGTTGAAGCCTGCCAGCGAAGCCACGTGCAATTGGTCGCACAACTTGCGCTGACCCAAGGCAGTGTCGAACTGCCACGCGGGGCGGTGCGTGATGGCGGTTTTGTGTTGAGTCAGCGCTTGCGTCAGGGCCGAAGGAATGTGCTCACGATCCACCAAGGCTTCTGCCGCATTCAGCCGCGCCAACCATCCGGCCAACTCTCGGTCGGTGCATTCGGTCAGGCCAATTTGCCCTTGCGTCAAACCCAACCAAGCCAAGCCGTGGGTCACATCGTTGGTCACTCTTCCGCGATGCGTTTTGGTGGCCACGGCCAACAGCAGCGCGTCGCTTTTGTCAGTCAATAACTCGGTGTCGGTCAGCGTGCCCGGCGTGACCACGCGCACCACCCTGCGCTCGACTGGCCCTTTGGATGTGGCCACGTCGCCAATCTGCTCACAAATCGCCACTGCCTCGCCCAGCTTGATGAGTTTGGCCAGGTAGTTGTCGAGTGAATGCACCGGCACACCCGCCATCGCAATCGGCTCGCCGCCGCTGCTGCCCCGACTCGTCAGCGTGATGTCAAGCAGCCGATTCGCCTTGCGCGCATCGTCAAAAAACAGCTCGTAAAAGTCGCCCATGCGATAGAAAACCAGCGTGTCCGGGAAATCGGCTTTGATGCGCAGGTACTGGGCCATCATGGGCGTGTGAGCGGCTGTAGGGGGCGGGAAACCGGCGGGGAAACCGGCGGGCTGTGTGAGGGGTGAGGACGGCTCGGCGGTCATGGGAAGGAACTTGAAAATTGGTGTGCTAATTGTTCGGGTGGCCGGCGACGCGTTGGACGCGAAATGGGGAGAACCATTTGACCGAGGCACCGATTTGCAGGATGTTTTTTGCTTGCGAATCGACCTATTTATTTAGTTTTTCGGAACCAGGCGATACAAAAAAGAACCCGTTTGCACTGAGCTTGTATTTCCGACTGTCCTGAGCCTGTCGGAGGAAGTGCCACTCCGACGGGAACAGGGCTTCGACAGGCTCAGCCCGAACAGAAATTTTGGTTTCGCGAAATTGAAACGCATTCGGAAAAAAATTCGTTCACGCCTCAGCTTGTAGAAGCGGGTATCTGCGGGGTTCTTCAACTGCGACAAGTTTGCGAGTGTCGATGGTGAATCAGGCAGTCCCTCTCCTACCGCTTTCAAGCCGCTCGAAGGTGCTTGATTGTCAGCCGCCCGCAGTCTGTGTGCGATTGCATCGGTGATTTGGTTGTCTGAAGTTGCCATTAACAGTGCGGCGTCAGAAGGCTGAAAAACAAGTTCAAGAAAAAGGTGCTCACTCGTTTTTGTCACGTGACGAGTTTCTTTGTCGAATTGCATATTGAGAAAATTCTGACTTTGGCAAAGTACAAAAATTGCGTGAATCGAGCAGAAGGGTCGTGAAGCAAACCGATCGCTTGCATCCAGCGATTGTCGCAAGCGCCACTGCCCAAACTCCTCAAGGCGCCACGATATTGAAGAACGTATCCAATCGCCAGCAGGGCGGGGCGTTTGAGCATCAAGAGTCTCCGATTGGTTTCGATTTTTGTACTTTTGTGCTCGCTGATATCTTTGTTGGCATGTGCCTGTCAGTGGGCGCGGAACACATGCTCCCGCACCTTGATAAAACGCTGGTGCGTTGGAGTTCTCCCGCAGACTTCCTTGTGTTGTTGGCTGCGACACTGGCTGTGATTTTTCTTCTCAGGCGCGGTCTATGAAATTTGGCAAATTCACGCAGGCTTTGCTTGCATCGTTGGTTGTATCTCTGGTAACGGTCAACGCCAGCGCAGTCTCACTGCCGCCTGCTGCGCCGAGCGAGCCTGTCACGCAGACTTATCACGGCGTGAAAGTGGCTGACCCTTACCGCAACCTGGAAGACGTGAAAAGCCCGGCAACGTCCAACTGGTTGAGAGCTCAAGGCGCGTATGCGGCTGAGGTGTTGTCGGGCATACCAGGGCGCGAAGCGATGACGCAGCGTGTGCAAGCGCTGTCGCGCGAATCGGGTGACGCGGTGCGCGGTGTCATGCGCATGCCGGGTGAACGCATTTACTACCTGAAGCGCCGCGTGGCTGACAACCAATTCAAGCTGCTGATGCGCGCCGGTTTGAATGGACCTGAGCAGGTGCTGGTTGACCCTGACCTGTTGACGAAAGCCACGGGCACGCCCCACGCCATCAACTATTTCATTCCGTCTTGGGACGGCAAAACGCTGGCTTACGGAATGTCGGGCGGTGGCTCGGAAGACGCTTCGCTTTACTTGATGGACGTGGCCAGCGGCAAGCAACTTCGCGCGCCCATTCCTCGAGTGCATGAAGGCCAAATTCACTGGTCGCCAGACAGCCAACAACTTACCTACAACCAAGTGCGCCAACTGCCTGCCGGTGCGCCCGACTCGGAGACCTTCCTCGACACAACGGTGTTTGTGATGACCGTAGCCCAGCCATCGTCTGCGGCACAAGCCATCTTTGGGCCGCTGGTCAACAAGGCATTGAAGCTGGCGCGGCTCGACGTCGGCGAGGTCATATTCGACCCGCAAGGCTCCTACATCCTGGCGCGCACCACTGACACCACAGTGCCCGAAGGTGGCCTGTTTGTGGCACCGCTGTCGGCGTTGAATATGGCCTTGAAAAACGTCTCTATTGAATGGCGACAGATCGCCTCAGCCGCCGACAAAATCACCGACGTGCAAATGCGCGGAAACACGCTTTACCTGCGAACTTACGCAGGCGCACCGCGCGGCCGAGTGATGGCATTGCCCTTGAAAGACCCGGTGTTGGCGAAGGCCGTGGAAGTGGTGGCCGAGCCGGAAAATGGCGTGTTGAAAAGCTTTTCGCTGGGAGCGGATGCCATCTACGTGGAAGTAAGAAAAGGTTTCTCGACCCGCGTGCTGCGACATGCCTTGACCGAACCCTTGGCAGCGTCCAAGCGTGGCGCTGACGTCGCACCGGCACTGGCCGGATCGAGCTTCATCGTCAACGAACCCGCGCATGCGGCGAAGGACGCGTGGGTCTACGCGAGCAGTTGGACCGATGTGCCGCGCATCCTTGCCGCGCGCGCCGACGGCAGCACACAAGACACCGGCTTGCTCGCCCGCAAGCGCCCTGTCGGAGACGTGGAGTTTGAAGTTTCGGAGGTCATGGTGCCCAGCCATGACGGCGTGAAAGTGCCACTGGCCATCATTCACCGCAAAGGTTTGAAGCTGAACGGCAGTAACCCGACGCTCTTGGTCGGCTACGGCGCGTACGGTTTCTCGCTTGAAGCGGGGTTCGACGCCGCACGCCTGGCTTGGTTGGAACGCGACGGTGTGTTGGCCTACGCCAATGTGCGCGGCAGTGGCGCGTTTGGCGACCCGTGGTACCGCGCCGGTTTCAAAACCACCAAGCCCAACACCTGGTTGGACGGCGTGGCGTGCGCGCGCTATTTGATTGCGCAAAAGTACACCTCGCCCGCCACGCTGGGAATCTGGGGCACCAGCGCGGGCGGCATCTTTGTGGGCCGTGCCGTGACCTCCGCACCCGAGCTGTTTGCGGCGGCGATTTTTGATGTGGGCCAGTTGGACTCGGTGCGCTCCGAAGAGTCGGCCAATGGCATCACCAACATTTCAGAATTCGGCACCGTGAAAGACCCGAAAGAATTTGCCGCGCTGTTGGAAATGAGCACCTATCACCAGATCAAAGACGGCACGGCCTACCCGGCGGTGATGCTCATCCACGGCTTGAACGATCCGCGTGTGGACGTCTGGCACAGTGCCAAAACCGCCGCGCGTTTGCAAGCCGCCAGCAGCAGCGGCAAGCCTGTGTTGATGCGTTTGGACGGCCAAGCCGGTCACGGCATGGGCAGCACCGCGCAGCAAAGTTTTGGCAAACAAGGCGACATCTACAGCTTCTTGCTGTGGCAGTTTGGCAAGCTGTCATCAAAACCCTGAATTCATTTCCGCAGACTTTTTAAACCACCAGGAGACACACCATGGCAGAAGCATTCATCGTCGCCGCAGCCCGCACCGCAGGCGGTAAAAAAGGCGGCCGCCTTGCGGGCTGGCATCCGGTGGATTTGGCGGCGCAGGTTTTGAATGCGCTGGTGGATCGCACGGGCATGGACCCTGCCCTGATTGAGGATGTCATCATGGGGTGCGTAGACCAAGCGGGCGAACAGGGCGTGAACGTGGCGCGCAACGCGGTGTTGGCGTCTAAGTTGCCTGAATCGGTGCCGGGAACGTCGATTGACCGGCAGTGCGGCTCGTCGCAACAGGCGCTTCACTTTGCTGCGCAGGCGGTGATGTCGGGCACGATGGACATCGTGATAGCGGCCGGTGTGGAAAGCATGACGCGCGTGCCGATAGGCATGCCCGCCACGCTGCCGCAAAAACACGGCTTTGGTTTTTACATGAGCCCAGAGATCACAGCGCGATACCCCGGCGGCGCGTTCAGCCAGTTCGTGGGTGCCGAGATGATGGCCAATAAGTACGGCTTGAGCAAAGAGGCGCTCGATGCTTACGCGTTCGCCAGTCACCAGCGCGCGATGGCCGCTACATCGGCCGGGGCATTCAAAGACGAGATCGTCTCGATCGAAGCCATCCTCGCCGATGGCACCCGCACCGGCGAG
>JANPNT010000138.1:0-10066 GCA_031427655.1 Burkholderiales bacterium | reverse complement strand
ATTGCCGGCTCGCCGATGGCGCGTATCGCGCGGCGTATCAAGGTGGCGCTCTTGGCCGGAAGGGTGTCGGTTTGCCCGCTGGCCTACCGCGCTTCCACTTCGGCCGCCATGGCTGTGATTTGGGGATAACCGTAAGAACCCGCCGTGCCTTTGAGCGTGTGCACCAAAGACTGCAAAGCGGCCCAGTCAGCGGTTTCTGAGGCGCGCGATACGGCGCTCAGGGTTTCAGGCAAACCAGCACAAAACTCCTCAGTCAGCGCCCGCAATTCCCGCGTGTAGTCGTCTTCTTCCTCCAAGTCCGGTTGCTGCGCGTGGTCCACGAATCGTTGCAGGACTTTGTAGAAGCGCAACCGGTCCACCGGCTTGGCCAGCACGTCGTCACAACCGCACTGGCGATAGCGCGCCACGTCAGACTGCATGACGTTGGCGGTCAGCGCCACGATGGGGCCGCTGTAGCCTTCGGCGCGCAAATACGTGGTGGCTTCAATGCCGTCCATCAACGGCATCTGGATGTCCATCAAGACCAAGGCGTAGTCGTTGCTCAAGGCCTGCGCCACCGCGACTTTGCCATTGCTCGCCACGTCCACGGTGAGGCCCGCTTGGCGCAAGTAAGTCGACAGCAAACGCTGGTTGTCGACACCGTCTTCGGCCAACAACACGCGTCCGCTGAGCACGGGAACTTCGATGCAAGTGACCTCGAAAGAGGGGCGGTGGAAGGCCTCGAAGTCGCGGCTGTCGGTAAGCATTTCTAAAGGTTTGGCGGTGCGGTTGATGGGCACGCTGACGCTGAAGCAACTGCCTTTGCCCGGCCTGCTGTTCACCTTGATTTCAGCCCCCAGCAAGTCGGCCAATTGCTTGGAGATGTACAGGCCCAAACCGGTGCCACCAAATTGCCGCGTGGTGGACACATCGGCCTGCGCAAAGGGCTTAAACAGCCGGTCGATTTGGTGGGCGCTGATGCCAATACCGGTGTCGCTCACTTCAAAGCGCAGGTGCTGTCGGGTGGTGTCGTGGTGTACATCGATGCGCACCTCGCCGTGGCTGCTGAATTTGATGGCGTTGGAGCAAAAGTTCAGCAAAATTTGCTTCAGTCGCACCGGGTCGGTGGACAGCGCTGGTGGCAAAGGCAGGTGATGGGCAATGGTGAATTTCAGCGACTTGGCTTTGGCGCGACCGGCTGAAAGCGCCTCCACATCGCTCAGCAATTCGGGCAGCGCCACCACGATGCGCTCGGTCTCCAGTTGACGGGTTTCAATTTTCGACAAGTCCAAAATATCGTTGATTACCTCCAGCAAATGGCGTCCGTTGCGAATGATGGTGGTGGCCGCATCAGTTTTGTCGTGCGCTGTGCCCTTGGGGTCTAGCAGCAGTTCGGCGAAGCCAATGATGGAGGTCAGCGGGGTGCGAATTTCGTGGCTCATGTTGGCCAAAAAACTGCTCTTGGCGCGGCTGGCCGCCACCGCTTCGTCACGCGCCACGCTGAGCACTTCGGTGCGCTCGGTGATCAGCAGTTCCACTTTCTCGCTCAACTCTTTCAGGTCATGCTGGGCATTGGCGGTCTCTAAATCGCGCTGAATCAGCAGCTTGCGCGCTTGTGCCAACGCACGGCGCTCGGCTTGCAGTTCGCGCTCAAGCACAAGGATCCGGTTTGTTGTGGTCGCGGTTTTGTCGAAGGCGCTGAACATGCGGTTGCCTTGATCCTCAGACCGCGGGGTCAGGCTGTGCATTGCTTGCTGGCACCACGATGCGTATCAAGGTGCCACCGCCTGCTGCGTTGACCGCTTCGATGCTGCCGCCATGGGCAGCCATGATTTTTCGGCACACAGTCAAACCCAAGCCCAGACCGCCCGAGCCATCGCGGGTGCGACTGGATTGAAAGAAAGGCTCAAAGACGGCTTCGAGTTCGTCTGCAGGAATGCCCCGACCGTGATCGCGCACAGCTATTTCTATCGATTCGCTGTCGAGGGCTTTGCACTCAATCTCGATCTGTGCGCTGCCTGCCAAGATTCCAAATTTCCGCGCGTTGGCCAGCACATTGCCCAGCACCTGTTGCATGCGTGGAGCGTTTGCCAGCGCCCACACCGGGGTGGCTGGATGATCGAATGAAAGTTGCAAGGCTTGGGGCGACGTTTGGCTTCGTGTGGCGGCGAGCACGCATTCAATCAGTTCGATCAAGTCAACGCGCTGCAGGCTCAAGCTGCCGACGCTGCTGCTCAGTGAGGAAACGTCCAACAGCGCATTCACCAAGCTCAGCATGCGTTGGCCGCCGACGAATATGTCGCTGAACATTTCGCCGTAGTGGGTGTGCGCAGGATGCGCTTGCGCCAAGCTGGCACCGAGTTCTGAGAACCCGATGATGGATTGCAGCGGCGTGCGCAACTCGTGGCTGATGCTGGCGATGAAGTCGGCCTTGCCGCGCAGCGCCATCTCTCGCGCTGCACCGGCCTGTGCCAGCGCCTGCTCAGCGGCTTGCAGACGGCACTGCAGGTTGGCCGGGTCAAGTCCCGGCAGCCAATGTTCTTTCTTGCGGATGGCGGCCGACGTCATCGCTTGTCGATCAGTTCAGCATCTGTGCTCAGCACCGGCTCGGCGAAGCGTTCACGAATTTGCTGCACTTCTGGGATCAGCGCCGTAAAGCGTTCCAGCAGACAGGGGTCGAACTGCTTGCCCGCATTGGCGTTCATGAAGCGCACCGTTTCGTCCACGGTCCAGGGTTTTTTGTAGGGCCGTTCGGAGGTCAAGGCGTCGAACACATCGGTGATGGCGACGATGCGCGCGGACTGAGGGATCGCCTCGCCCGCCAGCCGGTGGGGATAACCGCTACCGTCCCATTTTTCATGGTGCGCCAGGGCAATTTCGCGCGCCATTTCCAACAAGTCGGTGCCAGAGTCGGCCAAGATTTCCGCGCCGATGATGGTGTGGCGTTTCATGATGTCGCGCTCGTCCGTGGTCAGCGGGCCCGGTTTCAACAAAATGCCGTCGGGGATGCCAATCTTGCCCACGTCGTGCATGGGGCTGGCGTTGAGCATCAATTCGCAGGCTTGCGAGTCCCAACCAGCGCTGTGCGCGAGTAACGCCGAAGCGTGGCTCATGCGCAGGATGTGTTGGCCGGTTTCGTTGTCGCGAAATTCTGAGGCTCTGCCCAAGCGCCGCACGATGTCCAGGCGTGAACGTCGCAACTCTTGCGTGCGCTTCTCCACCATTTGTTCCAGCACATGTTTTTGGGAGTGCAGCAGGCGGTGCGCCAAGTGGGCCAGCAGCACGTTTTGCACGCGCGCCAACAGCTCGCGTCGGTTGAAGGGTTTGCTCAAAAAGTCGATGGCGCCGCTGCGCAAAGCGCGCAGCAAAAAGTCTTCACCCGACTGCGCGGTGAGCACCACCACGGGGGGCTTGAGTTCGTCACTCAAGCCCTTGATTTGCGCCATCACGTCGTAGCCGTCCAAGTGGGGCATGTTGATGTCGAGCAAGATCAAGTCAGGCCGTGCGGCTTGGTAGCGCGGTAAAACTTCGCGTGGGTCTTGCACCAACTCAACGTGGTGATAGCCCTCTGTGCGCAACATCAGGCTGAGCAATTTCAGGTTTGCAGGCTCGTCGTCGACCACCAAAATGTGCGAGGCTTTGGGGTCGTAGGCGTCGAATGTGTGGGGTAAAACGGTGTTCAAGGCGCAACGCTCCGGTATTGAGCCGCCCCGCTCCCTCGCCCGCCGGTGCGGGTGAGGCAACTACGTCGCCGGTCTCTATCAGAGTTATCGGCAGAAGCGGGCCTGTACTTGAGGCGGGCGACAAGCCAAAACTGCCTCAAAGCCCAAGCCGGCCTCAACCTACGGCGTCGGGATCAGGCGGTGTTTGCGGCCACGAAGCGTTGTCATCGGCCCACAACAGCAAAGCCGCGCCGCGCTTTTTCAGCTGCGCGGTGTGTTTGGGCAAATCAAGGTCGCTGACATGAGCCCAGGCGCTCGGTACTTGGCCGCGGTCCAAGCCTTGTGCATGCAGCAGCCATCGCTCGCCGAAGGCGCGCAGCGCGTCACGCGGGGTGGCCAGATCGTGGGCGCTCAGCACGTCGCTGGGCAAGTCGCCGCAAATCACCCACCAGCCTATCCACTCGGGGCGCTGCTGGCTTTCCACCGCCCACACGCTGGCGTAAGGCATCACATGCCACGCAGGGCCATCGCCAATGCGGCCTGCGCCCGCCTCCAAGCCTTGTTGTTTCAGGCAAGTCGCCACGTCGAGAAGGCGCTCGGCGCACCAGATTTGTTCGGGGGTGTCGGCAGAGGTGTGGGGGCTTGTGGACATGGACTGAAGTTGCGGCATTAAAAGGAGGCAGTTGATTATCTGTGCGCCCCTAAAATCGCCGCTTCACCTTGACCGCAGCCCTGCGCCGAAAGAAACACCATGAGCCTCAAATGCGGCATTGTTGGCTTGCCCAACGTTGGCAAGTCCACCCTCTTCAATGCGCTGACGAAAGCCGGAATAGCAGCGGAGAACTATCCTTTTTGCACCATCGAGCCCAATGTTGGAATCGTCGAATTGCCCGACTCGCGCTTGGCCGATTTGTCGGCCATCGTCAAGCCCGATCGCATCGTCCCGGCCATTGTGGAGTTTGTTGACATTGCCGGTTTGGTGGCCGGTGCGTCCAAGGGCGAGGGTTTGGGCAATCAGTTTTTGGCGCACATCCGCGAGACCGACGCCATTGTCAATGTGGTGCGCTGTTTTGACGACGACAACGTGATTCACGTGGCCGGTCGGGTGGACCCCATCAACGACATCGAGGTGATTCAAACCGAGCTGTGCCTGGCCGACTTGTCCACCGTCGACAAAACCTTGGCGCGTTCCATCAAAGTGGCCAAGTCGGGTTCCGACAAAGAAGCCGCGCGCCTGGTGGATGTGCTGCAAAAGTGCCAAGCCGCGTTGAACGAAGCCAAGCCGGTGCGCAGCATCAGCTTCAGTAAGGAAGAGCAGGCGGTGCTCAAACCGCTGTGCCTCATCACCGCCAAACCGGCCATGTTTGTGGCCAATGTGGACGAAGGCGGTTTTGAGAACAACGCCTACCTCGACAAGCTGCGTGCTTTTGCGGCGCTGCAAAAAGCGCCGGTGGTGGCCATCTGCGCCAAGACCGAGGCTGAGCTGTCGGAGATGAGCGACGAAGACCGGATGATGTTCTTGGCCGAGATGGGACAAACCGAACCCGGCCTGAACCGCTTGATCCGCTCGGCCTTCACGCTGCTGGGCCTGCAAACTTACTTCACGGCAGGTGTGAAAGAAGTGCGCGCTTGGACCATTCATGTGGGCGACACCGCACCGCAAGCGGCAGGTGTGATCCACACTGATTTTGAGCGCGGTTTCATCCGTGCGCAAACCATTGCCTTCGCTGACTTCATTGCGTTCAAGGGCGAGCAGGGCGCGAAAGACCACGGCAAGATGCGCGCTGAGGGCAAGGAGTACGTGGTCAAAGACGGAGACGTGTTGAACTTCTTGTTCAACGTGTGATGCGCGCCGCAAGTCGTCACACCCTGAATTTGGTGCATGCGCTTTCAGCGACTGCCCACTGACCTGTGGCGGCACGCTTGCCTTCCCGTGACGTCGTGATCCGCTCGCCTTGGCGATGGGCGGTGATCGTGGCAGTCACGTTCGTCGCTTACGTGTTGGCGGGCTTGGCCGGGGTGATGTTGGATTCGACCGCCACGCTGGCGTCGCCTATGTACCCCGCGGCGGGCGTTGCGTTGGCATGCGTCATCGTTTATGGCTGGCGAGTTTTGCCGCCCGTGGCATTGGGCGGCTTCGTGGTGAGTTCATCGTTTGTCGCCCAACACGGGATGACTCAGTACGCTTTGCTGTTGCCCTTGGCGATAGCGGCGGGGTCGGCACTGCAAGCCTGGTTGGGTGCCTATCTGGTCAAGCGATTTCTGCCCACGCCGCTGAAGCTTTCTGCACCGCGCGAGATTGCGGGCTTCTTCGCCTTGGGTGCTTTGCTGTCCTGCTTGATCAATGCAACCGTAGGCACCGCAGCCTTGTACGCCGTTCGTGCGTTGGCAGTCTCTGACTTGGCCTTTACGTGGGGCACGTGGTGGATAGGCGATTGTTTGGGGGTGTTCATTGCCGCGCCCATTGTGCTGACCCTGATCGGCGCGCCGCGCGCCGATTGGGCACCCCGGCGCACCACCGTGGCGGTGCCGTTGATATTGGTGACTGTGCTGTTGGCTGCGGCCATCGACCAGGTGGCGCGCTGGGAGGCACAGCGGTCTCAGGCCGCCACCGAGCGCGAGGCCAACAACGCGCTGATGACATTGAATTTTCGGCTGCAGCAACCGTTGTTTGCGCTGCAAGCTTTGCAGGGTGCTTACATTGCTGCGGCATCGGTCAATGGTGCCGAGCTCAAACGCGTGACTCAGCCTTGGTTGGCTGCTGGTGGCGCGGTCCATGCCATGGGCTTTCAGGAACGTCTTGCCCGCACCGATGTCGAAGCGGCCGAAGCACGCGCGCACGCCGAAGGCCAGACCAGCTTTCGGGTGCGCAATCGCAGCGCGCAGGGCGGCGTGCAAGCCTTTTCGGGCGACGAGGCCTATGCCGTGCGTTACATCGAGCCGATGGAGTCGCAGGGCCATGCTCTGGGCTTGAACGCTCTGGATGTGCCCGCCACGCGAGACGCGATCGTCAGCGCAGTGCTCAGCGGTCGGGCCACGGTCTCAGCCCTTCACGACGAGTCATCCGGTGCGGCTGGTGCAGTTCACTCGGCCAGCACCTCCGCGGCCTCAAATGTCAGCATAGATGCCACGGCAACGGGTTCAGCGGGCTCAGTCTTCAACGGCTCCAGCTTGGTGATTTACCAGGCCATTTATCACGGCGAGCCGACCACTCCCGAGTCGCGCAAGGCGGCGGTGCGCGGTGTGGTGTTTGCGGCCTTTCGGATCGACGACATCTTGCTGCCGCTGACGCAGCAGCTGCCCCCCGGCATGAGCCTGTGCGTGACGCAGACCACACCCACCGCACCCACCGCACCCACCGCACCGAGCGTGCCGAGCGTGCCGATGCGTCGGCTGGCGGGACCGGCGGGTTGTGAAATGCGCACCGACGCCTGGGTCTTCTCCAAATCCCTCACCTACGCCGAGCGACCCTGGACCTTGCGCGTCAATCAAGCGACTCACGTGCCCGGCACATCCACGCGTGAGAACGACGGCTGGTTGTTTTCCATCATCGGTGTGCTGTCCACAGGCGTGCTGGGCGCGTTGCTGTTGACGGTAACGGGACGCACGCTGCGCATAGAAGCCGCCGTCGCCGAGCGGACCGCCGCGCTTCAGCAAGAAGTGGTGGAGCGCCAACAGGCCGAAAGCGCGCTGCGCGAAAGTGAGCAGCGTTTCCGCAATATTTTGAACAACGTGCCCATCGGAGTGGTGTACACCGATTTGAGAGGCAATGTGTTGCAAACCAACCCGCGTTTTTGTGAGTTGACCGGCTACAGCGCCGACGAGTTATTGGGCATGCCGTCGCTTGACTTCACCCATCCGGACGACATACGCCAAGACGCGGAACTGTCGCGTCAATTGGTCACCGGTGAGATTCCGCTGTACCGCCGCAACAAGCGCTACATCGCCCGCGACGGGCACACGCTGTGGGTGCAGTCCACGGTGTCGCTGCTGCGCGATGAGCAAGGCCAGCCGCGCCGCATTGTGGGCGCGGTAGAGGACATCACCGACCACATGAAGCTGGCCGAAGCGCAACAAGCGCGCGCTGCGGCCGAGGCGTCGAACCACGCCAAGAGCGACTTCCTGTCGCGCATGAGCCATGAGCTGCGCACGCCGCTGAACGCGATGTTGGGCTTTGCGCAATTGTTGGAGCTGGACAAACGTCACCCGCTGGCCGATGCACAGCGCCCGTGGGTCGGTCAAATTCAGCACGCCGGTTGGCACCTGCTGGAAATGATCAACGACGTGCTTGATTTGTCGCGCATTGAGTCGGGCAATGTGCGCTTGCAAATCGAGCCGCTGGAGTTGTCGGCCTTGCTGGCGCGCACCGTGCCGTTGGTGGAAGAGGCAGCGCGCAAACGCGGCATTCGCATCAGCCTAGACCTGGCCCCGAATGCCATGCGCGTGCAAGGCGACAGCACCCGCGTCAAACAAATTTTGACCAACCTCTTGACGAACGCGGTGAAGTACAACGCCGACCAAGGGCGCATTCATGTGGCCACGCGAATGCACGGTCTGGAAATTGAAATCAGCGTGACCGACACCGGCTTGGGCATGACACCCGAGCAAATGGCCGAACTGTTTCAGCCCTTCAACCGCTTGGGCCGCGAACGGTCAACCCAAGAAGGCACCGGCATTGGCCTGGTGATCAGCAAGCGCCTGGCAGAGCTGATGGGCGGCAACCTGCGGGCGCGCAGCGTCACCGGCGAAGGCTCGGTGTTCATCTTGTCTTTGCCCACGCTGCAAGGCCATGAGACGGTGCGCAGCGACTTCGACCCACTGCTCACGCAACCCGCGCAGTACCACCAGCGCACGGTGCATTACGTAGAGGACAACGAGACCAATGTCGAGGTGATGCGCGGCGTGCTGGCGCAGCGCCCGCAAGTGCGCATGGACGTGTCGGTGACTGGCCTGGACGGCTTGGCCGCCATTCGCAACCGCCGCCCGGACATGATCTTGCTGGACATGCACTTGCCCGACATCAGCGGCATGGAGTTGCTGCGCCACCTGAAGGCCGATTTGGCCACCAGCACCATCCCGGTGGTGATCGTTTCAGCCGATGCGCTGGACTCGCAGATCAGCGCCGCCATCGCCGCTGGTGCGGTGCGCTACCTGACCAAGCCGGTGAATGTGAACGAACTGTTGGCCGTGATGGACGAGGTTTTAGAACAAGCCGACACGCACTACGGTTGAGCGTGTTCAGCCACAGCGGCCTTTGGCAACTGCAACAACCGCATCGCGTTGTTTTTCAAAATGCCGGGCTGCACTTCGGGTTTGAAACCCGCTTCGCTGAAGTCTTTCATCCAGCGGTCGGTCAGGATCAAAGGGTAGTCGCTGCCAAACAAGATGCGGCCTTTCAGAAGCGGGTTGGCGTACTGCACCAACTGCGGCGGAAAGTACTTGGGGCTCCAGCCCGACAGGTCGATCTACACATTGGGTTGTGCATGGCCAGCGACTGGCTGGCGTGAAACCACACTTTTGGTGGCCACCACAACATCGGCCTTATCGTTTACAACGGCGGCACGCTCTACTTAGACGAAGGCAAACGAACGCCCGCGCTCATCGGTGAGACGCTGCGCAAGCTGCGTGAAATCGCGCCCACGGCCTACTTCAACGTGCCCAAAGGTTTTGAAAAAATAGGCCATGCCTTGAAGGCCGACGCCGTCTTGCGCACAACTTTTTTCAGCCACCTGAACATGATCTTTTTTGCCGGTTTTAATATTTAATTGATAAATACCTGCAGCAAAAACATCCGTATCAATTTTCAGAGTATGTCTTCCTAAACTATTTTCTGTCATTGATTTTGAATAAATCAATTGTCCTATGCTGTTTGTCATTTCAATCACAACATCTTCAGCATTTAATAATTCATAGGAGATATTAATTAAGTTAGTTGCAGGATTTGGAAATACACTTACAAATGCAACAGAAGTACTTTCATCAATACCTACAGAAGCTTGTTCGTACAAATAATAATCATCAATTGCACCTTCTACCAAACTACCACCGTTTAAATACGCACCAGTAATTAAACTATCAGAAGTCATAAAACGCATTTGAACAGATGAACCTAAAGGAACGTAATCTGTAACTCTAAATGCAAATCTTCTCCAGCTTTTATCTGCAACTTGTGTTTCTTCAACAGGAATCCAAGTTATTCCATCGTTTGTAATTTGTGTTATCCAGAAATCTTGTCCGGGATTTGCACCTGAATTATTACTCCACCAACGGTAATAAGTAAAAATTGGATTTGTATAAGTAGATAAATTATAAATTGGAGATTCCAAAGTTGTTATTCCGGCATCCACATCATTAGTTCCAAGACCAGATGTAATGCTTGGAGCATTTCCAGTAATTGCACACTGGCTTCCACCTGGAGTACTTTG
>JANPNT010000137.1:0-12489 GCA_031427655.1 Burkholderiales bacterium | reverse complement strand
CACCACCACGTAAACTTTTTTCTTGTGCAGGACCTTCAAGCGCAAAATCTCGTCGTGAATGATGCCGCTTTGCACCGGGCTGCCGCCGGGCGAATTCATGCGCATCACCACCGCTGTGGCGCTGGGTTCTTCAAACGCACTTTTCAGTGCGCTGATCAAATGCTCGGCACTGGCTTCACCGTCGGCGACTATTTCGCCGCGCACTTCAATCAAGGCGGTGTGAGGGCCGGTCGGCGCGCCAGTCACGTAATTGCGCGATGACAACAATGACCACGCGATGAACAGGAAAAACGCCAACCAGGCGAGCCTGAAAAACGCACTCCAACGGCGCTCGGTGCGGCGATCTTTCAAATAGATGGCGGCAAACTTCTCCAATGCAGATTCGATGTGCCACGGCGTCGCTGCGGCAGAAACCGGTGCAGCTGCAGCGTGCGCAACTGCTGGCGCTGGTGAAGGTGAACCTGGCGTGTCCAGGTCTTGTGAGGTGGGTTGAAAATCGTTGCGCGGATCCATGCAATCACCTCGGTGTGGAGCTCTCAAACTTTGATCAAAAATCACTCAACAAAGCCTGGTTGAGTGTCGCGAGAAGGATACCAATACACCTGTCCTTCGCGCTCTGCGACCTTCAGCACAGTGAGCGTGCCCTTGCCGCATGGCCCGCCGATGCAACGCCCGCTGAGCGGCTCGTAAGCCGCACCGTGGATGGAACACATGATGAATTCTTTGTCGCCGTCCAGGAACTCGCCATGCTGCCAATCCATCTCGGTGGGCACATGCAAACAGCGGTTCAAGTAAGCCACCACTTGGCCATCAAAACGCAGCACAAAACCGCGTGCCGGTTCGCGAAAGTGCAACACGTCAAACACAAAAGCTTGGCCGCGTTCGTTCAGCTCGCTGGACGGGCACAGCGGCTGCGGTTCTGTGATTTTGGGCTCAAGCATTTACGGCCAACCATTCGTTCAAGTCGGCCACGTTGTGCGCAATGTGCAGCGGTTGGAGTGCGGCAAAAGCGGACGGTTCGTGCGCGCCGTAGCTCACGCCCACGCTGGGGCAACCGGCGTTCACGGCCAGTTGCAAATCGTGCGTGGTGTCGCCAATCATCAAGGTTCGCTCAGGCGGCACACCCATCTCGGCCATCAACTCCAGCAGCAGCATTTGCGGGTGCGGTTTGGAGGTGGTTTCATCGGCAGTGCGGGTGGCATCGAACAGGCCCTTGAGTTGCACACTGCCCAAAGCTTCGTTCAAGCCGCTGCGCGA
Organism: Burkholderiales bacterium; assembly: GCA_031427655.1. Taxonomy (GTDB): domain Bacteria; phylum Pseudomonadota; class Gammaproteobacteria; order Burkholderiales; family Burkholderiaceae_C; genus JANYJJ01. Next base: position 11,232 of record JANPNT010000137.1, on the reverse strand, counting down.
TTTGCCGGTGGCCACGCTAAGAAAGTGGTTGCGCGCTTTCAACGAGTTCAACATGTCCAACGCACCTGCGAACAGGCTGATCTCGTGTTGGCTCAGGCTGTAGTGGTGGCGATAGCGCTGGCCCATTTCGCCGTAGCGCTCCCGCGGCAAGCCGGGGGCGGCGTGTTGCAGCGCTTCGATCAGGCCCATGCCGATCACAAAACTGGCGTCTTTGTCACTCGGCACCGCCACACCCAGATCAGCACAGGCCAATTGAATGCTGCGGGCGATGAGGGCGGTGGAGTCGAACAGCGTGCCGTCCCAGTCGAAGGCGATGAGGTCGAATTGGCGAGGAGATGTCATAAGAGCGTGGTCATGGGGTTACTTATTTCAAGGCAGCCAAAAGTTGTTGACATTCTGGCGGCAGTGGCGCTTGCAGCTCGATCACCTCGGCCGTGGCGGGGTGTTCAAAGCGCAAGCGGCGCGCGTGCAAGAACATGCGCTTGAATTTGATGCCGGGCACCGCGCTGCCTTTGGAAAGTGCGTGATTGATGAGCTCGTCGCCGTACTTTTCATCGCCCGCAATGGCATGCCCAACGCTGAGCAAGTGAACGCGAATTTGGTGGGTGCGGCCGGTTTTGATGGTCACGTCGAGCAAACTGAATTGGTCGAACAAGTTCACGACCTTTACCAAAGTGATGGAGCGGCGGCCGTCTTCGTTGCTCTCAGACACCGCCTTGACCCGCCGCTCGCCGTCGGCCGTCAAAAACTTGTGCAGCGGCGTGTCGATGACTTTTTTGGACGCAGGCCACGTGCCCAACACCAAGGCCGCGTAGGTCTTGCCAGTCTCGCGCTGGCGAAACTGTTCTTGCAAGGCCAACAGCGCCGATCGCTTTTTGGCAATCATCAGCAAGCCCGAGGTTTCTTTGTCCAAGCGGTGGATCAGCTCCAAAAACTTGGCCGTGGGCCGCGCTTCGCGCAGTTGCTCGATCACGCCAAAGCTGACCCCGCTGCCGCCGTGTACCGCCACCCCAGCGGGTTTGTCGATGACCAGCAAGTGATCGTCTTCAAAAACAACCGGGAATTCGCGCGGCGGTGCGGGAGGGTCGTCGCTGCGGTCCGCTACCCGAACCGGCGGCACGCGCACTTCGTCGCCCAGGTTCAGCCGGGTGTCGGCCTGAGCGCGGCCCTTGTTCACGCGCACCTCGCCCGAGCGAATCACCCGGTAAACATGGGTTTTGGGCACGCCCTTGAGCAGCTTGATGAGGAAGTTGTCGAGGCGCTGTCCTTCCGAGCCTTCGTCTACCGTGATCCGCGTGACAGCAGGTGTGATTGAACGTGAGGGGCCAGAAGCTGCTGCGGTGCCGGAAGGCATTTGTTTGCCCCCTATAATGTGTCGCACCACGAAGTCGCCGTAAGTGATTGATTTTCTTGAGTTTACTCGGGCTTTGAATCGACACCAAACGCGTTAAATTGTGGTGGCTAGAGCAAAAAGCCAGCGCAAACGCGCTGGTGCTGTCCAGTAAAAAATGGTGATGCAACGCACTTCGAGTGCGGCGGGCCCCTTCCCACCGTGAACGGGCAGCCCACAAAACAGTGCGGCAGAGCAAACGTAGAACGAACTGCCAGGGCATGGTGCCCTGGAAAGTACCAAGGTTTCCAGGCTGAAGACAGTTGCCCGCGACGATTCGGTCGCAGCAAAGGTCTTCAACCCGCGTTCAGTGACCACGCGAACAATGTCTCCAACCCCAATCCCCTCGCACCCCTTGCGCATGCTGGCCCGTTCGGCCAACCGCCTGCGTCCAAGTGCGACCGGAAGCGGCTCCCAGACACGGCCTCCCGCCGCCCGCGCGCCCTCGCCCATCCGGCGAACCAGCGCGCAGCGGGGATGTGCCAACGCTTCCCTCACTGCCACGCACGCGCCAACGCTGCCTCGCTGACCAGCAACGGCCAGCAGCAGTCCAGGGCGATTCCTTCCCGGTTCCTCAACGTCACTCGTGCATCAATTCGCTGCTTTCTGAACCAACCCGAAAGCTCAGAAACCGCAGCTTGTTGAACCGACTGCCATCCACACGGTGGCGGCACAGGAGTGAACATGAAACGCATGTTGATCAACGCGACGCAGCCCGAAGAGCGTCGCCTCGCCATCGTCGATGGCCAAAAACTGCTTGATTTTGAAACCGAAATCGAGGGCCGCGAACAGCGCAAAGGCAACATCTACAAGGCCGTTGTCACGCGCGTCGAGCCTTCGCTGGAAGCCTGCTTCGTCGACTACGGTGAAGACCGCCACGGCTTTTTGCCGTTCAAAGAAATCTCACGCAACTACTTCCGCGAAGGCGTGGACGTGCGCACCGCACGCATCCAAGACGCCATCAAAGACGGTGACCAGTTGCTGGTGCAGGTTGAAAAAGAAGAGCGCGGCAACAAAGGCGCAGCGCTCACCACCATGGTCAGCTTGGCTGGCCGCTACTTGGTGCTGATGCCCAACAACCCGCGCGGCGGCGGTGTGAGCCGACGCATTGAAGGCGAAGAGCGCGAAGAGCTGAAAGAAAACCTTGAACAGCTCGAATACCACAAAGGTATGAGCCTGATCGCGCGCACCGCTGGCATTGGCCGAAGCGCGCCCGAGTTGCAGTGGGACCTGAACTACATGCTCAAGCTGTGGGACGCCATTGACGGCGCTTCCAAAGCGGGCAAAGGCGCGTTCCTGATTTACCAGGAAAGCTCGCTGGTCATCCGCGCCATTCGCGACTACTTCACCGCCGATGTCGGTGAAATTTTGATCGACACCGACGACATTTTTGAGCAAGCCCAGCAGTTCATGAGTCACGTGATGCCAGAGACGGCACACAAGGTGAAGCGCTACCGCGACGACGCGCCGCTGTTCAGCCGCTTTCAAATTGAGCACCAAATCGAGACCGCGTTTTCGCGCACGGTGAACCTGCCTTCCGGCGGTGCCATCGTCATTGACCACACCGAAGCTTTGGTGTCGGTGGACGTGAACTCGGCCCGCAGCACACGCGGATCAGACATCGAAGAAACCGCCACCCGCACCAACCTGGAAGCGGCGGACGAGATCGCACGCCAGATGCGTTTGCGCGACTTGGCTGGTTTGATCGTGGTGGACTTTATCGACATGGAAGAGTCGAAGAACCGCCGCGAAGTGGAAACCCGCCTGCGCGACGCGCTGCGCCCTGACCGTGCCCGCGTGCAGTTCAGCACCATCAGCAAATTCGGCCTGTTGGAAATGAGCCGCCAGCGCCTGCGCCCTGCGCTCAGCGAAGGCAGCCACATCACCTGCCCGCGCTGCAACGGCACCGGCCACATCCGCGACACCGAATCCAGTGCGCTGCAAATTTTGCGCATGGTGCAAGAAGAGTCGATGAAGGACAACACCGCCGCTGTGCATGTGCAGGTGCCGGTGGAAGTGACCAGCTTCTTGTTGAACGAGAAGCGCACCGAGATCACCAAAATCGAAATGAAGCAGCGCGTGACCGTGTTGTTGGTGCCCAATAAAAACCTCGACACGCCGAACTACCGGCTGGAACGTCTGAGACATGACGACCCGCGTTTGGAAAACCTGCAAGCCAGCTACACGATGATTGAAGAGGCCGACGAAGAGTCGGGCCCCACACGTCGCGAAAAGACAGCGCCCAAGCAGCAGCCTGTGATTAAAGGCATCTTGCCTGAGACGCCTGCTCCGGCGGCGATTCCCAAACCTGTACCTGTGGCGGTGGTCGCGGCTCCAGCGGTAGTGCCAGCACCCGTCGCGCCTGCGGCCAGCGGTGGGTTCTTCGGCTGGTTGGGACGCCTGTTTGGCGCTGGCGACGACACTTCAAGCAGCGCATCGACGGCTGTTAAAACAGCAGCCGTCGGCACGACAGCCGCCGCTACCTTGGTAGCCGCCAGCGAGTCACGTGGTGGTCGAGGTGAGCGTGGTGGACGCGGTGGCCGTGATGGCAAGCGCGGTGAAGGCCGCGGCGAGGGCCGAGGTGAAGGTCGAGGCGACAAGCCAGCAAGCAACGGCGAAGGCCGTGGTCGTGGTGAACGCGGTGGCCGAGGCGGTCGTGGCGAGCGCGGCGACAAACCTGAAGAAGGCGGCAGCAGCGAAGTTGGCTCGGCACGCTTGGACGAGCGCAGCTCCAAACCTGAAGGTCGCGGTGAAGCGCGTGCTGACGGCAAAGCGGAAGGCCGTGGCGATGGTCGCCGTGGTCCACGCAACCCGCGTCCCGCTGGCACCGACGAGGTCGCCAACAGCGACGCCGCGCCGCAGCAACAAAGTTTCGTGGACACCCTGCCCGGCGCAGAAGGTGCTGCAGTCAGCAGCGCCAATGGCGACAGCGTGAACGACAACAGCGTGAATGGCGACAGCGGCGAGGCCCGCGAAGGCAGCCGTCGTCGTCGCCGCGGCCGTGGTGGTCGCGACCGCGATGAATCGGGCAACGGTGAAACGAACGCCAAGTCGAACGGTGCGTTGAATGCAGATGAACCAGGTGGTGCTCGCGCCGAAGAAGCTGGGGGCAATGCCGCGGCTTCCGAAGATGGCGCACCACGCGCTGAAGGCAGCGAAGGCGCAGAGCGCGAACGCGGTCGCCGGGGTCGCGGACGCAGTCGCCGCGAACGTGGGGCCGAGGATGCGGTTGCTTCTGCTGACGGCAGCGCACATGCAGCGGGCGAGACAGACCCCACTGCGAGCACCTCGCTTGCGCCTGTGGCTGCGACAGCGGTGGCCGGTGTGGCTGCCGCAGCAGCGCTTGCCAGGCCAGCTTCGGCTGAGCCTGCACCGCAGCCTGTGCATGCAGCGACGGCAGAACCGGTGGCCGAGCCTGCGATGCTCGCAGTGCCTGCGCCGGTGGGGGTGCCGGTGGTGGTGTCTGCACCCGCTCCCGCACCCGAACCCAAACCCGCGCCAGTCATCGCGGCAGCACCCGCAGCGCCTTTCGTGCTTCAGTTGGATCAGCTGAACACTGTGGCTGAAACTGCGGGCTTGCAGTGGGTTAACTCGGACGCCAGCAAGATCAAAGCAGCGCAAGAAGCCATGGCGCGTGAGCCTGGTCCGGTTCGCGTGCCACGCGAAAGCAAAGCGCCTGCGCCAGTGAACGAAAGCGCGCTGGTGATGGTGGAAACGCGCAAGGATCTGTCGCAGATCAAGTTGCCGTTTGAGAACGCGGACAAGCCGTCGACTTGATCGACACACCGCGCTGACGTAGAACGCCGCCGAGGCTTCATCCCCGGCGGCATTTTTTTAGGGGCAGCTTGAGGCGCGTTGAGCGTTTTCTGCTGAAGCGATTCGCCGTATCAAGGCGCAGCCAACAAAGACTTGGCGAAAAACTTCTCCAAGCGGGCGTAATAGCCGGTTCGGTTTTTTGGGTCAAAGAAGCCGTGACCTTCTTCTGGGTAGGTGACTTGCTCCAGATTCACGCCCCGCGCTTGGCGGCGTCGACGAACTCGGTGGGGTGCAAGCGCGGCATGCCGAACTGTTTGCACTCTTCTCAAAAATCGCTCCAGTTGATGCTGTAAGTTGGCTCACGCCAGTAAATCTTGGCACGGCCTGCCCGGCAGGCACTGACCACGCGAGGTTCGCGTTGCCGGTCCAGAAGCCATGACCACGATTCCTCGGGCATGCCGCAGCTCTGTATGCGTATTTCAGCGGTCAAGGTATTCAAACAGGTCAATTCAATTTGCGAATCAACTCACCGCAAAAGCGATTTTCAGTCCTCGCAAAACACCATACGCACCGACGCACCAGCACCCGCCCAAGGCCATCACACGCACGCTATCCTTGTCGAGCCACCCCCCAATTTACATGTCCAGCCTGCACATCACCGACATCGAAAGCGCCATCAATTGGTGGCGCGACAAATCACCTTCGCCCGACGGCATCACCGCTTGCGCGCAGGTGCTGGCGCTGGCTGAGGTGTACGCCTTGATGGTCTATTACCGCGAGCACGACTGCGACGAAGCTTCTATGCCCGCCAAGGCCAAAGCTGCCTGGACGGCTTGGTACGACAGCACCCCCGACGCGCCGTGCATTGCCATTTGTTCCACCAGCCAAGGCGACGACATTTGCAAGGGCTGCGGCCGCACATTCTTTGAGGTACAGCACTGGCCGGTGATGAGCCCCGGCGATAAGCGCGGCACCTGGCGGCGCATCACCATGGAAGGCACCGCGTGGCGCTTCAACCGCTATTCAGAGCGGGCGCGGGAAACCAAAGTGAACCCAGCGGCGAGCGAAGCAAGCATCAGCGCTTCATGAAGCGCGCCGCACGCGGCATGTGGCACAGCGGGCAGCAGATCTTGCCGCTGGCATGGCCGGTGTTGATAGGCCAGTTGGCAGTGCTGGCGTTTGGCACCATCGACACCGTGATGGCAGCGCGCTACGGCCCACTCGACCTGGCGGCACTCGCCGTGGGTGGGTCGGCTTACATCAGCGTCTTCATCGGCCTGATGGGCGTGGTGTTGGCAGTCGGGCCTATTGTTGGGCAACTGTTTGGCGCTGGCCGACACCTGGAGGCCGGACGGCAGTTGCACCAGGCGCTGTGGTTGGCCCTGGGTTTGTCCGTTCTAGGCTGCGCCGTGTTGTTGTTTCCACAGCCGTTTTTGAGCTTGGCCAAAGTGCAGCCCGACGTCGAAGTGAAGGTGCGCGGCTACTTGAGTGCACTCGCATTTGCGTTGCCTTCGGCGTTGCTGTTCACCGCGTTTCGTGGCTTCAACACGGCTGTGTCGCGACCCAAGATCGTGATGGCCTTGCAATTGGGCGCGCTGGCGCTCAAGTTGCCGCTGACGGCGCTGTTGGTGTTTGGCGCTTCTGTGCAAACGCCGTGGGGTGAGTGGGCGGTTGACGCCCAAGGCGCGCCGGGATGCGGGCTGGCCACCGCCGTCGTGATGGCTTTGCAACTGCTGGCCGCGTGGTGGGTGATGCAGCGCGACCCGTTTTACGAGCGCTTCGGTTTGCGGGCGCGCCGCTTGGAAAAACCGCACCGTGCCAGCCTGACCGAGCTGTTGCGATTGGGCATACCGATGGGCTTGTCCATCGGCGTCGAGGTGACGGGCTTCACCTTCATGGCTTTCTTCATTTCCAGGCTGGGCGCCACACCCGTGGCAGGCCATCAAATTGCAGTGAACGTGGTCAGCTTGATGTTCATGTTGCCGCTGGCCATGGGCAATGCCACCAGCACCTTGGTGGCGCAGCGAATTGGTGCCACTGATTGGGCAGGCGCGCGGCGCGTGGGCTGGCACGGTTTGCAGTGGGGTGTGTTGGTGGCAGCCGCCGTGGGCAGCGTGGTGTTTGTGCTGCGTGAAACGCTGTTGCACGCCTACACACCCAACCCCTTGATCGTCGCGGCAGCGCTGCCGTTGTTAGCGTGGCTGGTGGTGTTTCACATTGCCGACGCCGCACAAACCGTGGCGGCGTTTGTGCTGCGCGCCTACCGCATCACGACCTTGCCACTGGTCATCTACGTGTTGGCGCTGTGGGGCGTGGGCCTGCTGGGCGGCTGTGTGGTGGCGTTCAACTTGACGGGGCTCACACCCCTGAGTTTGCGCGGTGCGCAGGGCTTTTGGGCAGCGTCGACTTTAGGTTTGATATTGGCGGCTGTGGGCCTGTTCGCCGTGATGCTCAAGGCGCTGCGCCGCGCACCATCACTGCCACCGCCAGCACCGCATCGCCCGCCACTGCAAACACCCGGTCTTGCGCCTTCGGTGTGACCTCGGCCATGCCGGTGAACGCGCCAAATGCGGGCAGCACGCCCGCGCGCGGTCCCATCCAAAAACAGGGCAGGCGCAAACGGTCACGCGCTTTGCCCATCAATTTCACGCAGGGATGCAAGTGGCCCGCCAGCGCGTAAGCGCCCTCCACCTCCTGCGGGTGATGGCATAAAGCCAAACCACCGAGCATCAGCGGCTCATTCACAACCTCGATGCGCAGATGCACCGGAGGGTCACCGGCGCGACTGTCGTGGTTGCCGCGCACGAGGGTGATTTGCAGGCTGGCGTGAGCCTCGCGCCAGCGTGACACGGCGGCCATGGTGGCAGCGGCGTGCGACTTTGCAGAATGCAAAAAGTCGCCGAGAAAGATGAGGCGCTGAACTTGATGACGCATCACCAGGTTGCTGATCAATTTCAAGTTCTCGGTGGTCGTTCCTGCGGGCACCGGCACGCCCAACGCGCGAAAGCTCACGGCTTTGCCGATGTGTGCATCAGCTATCAACAGGGTGGAACTGTCAGGAAGGAAGGCCGCTTTTTCGGGCAGCAAGTGCAGCCGGTGCACTGTGGTGACGCCCACTTCAACGACGCAAATGTCAGTGTTCAAGCCACCATCAAATTCAAAGCCGCGTCCATGAATTCGGTCGGGCTGCGCTTGAAGCCGCTGCGCGCATAACGCTGCAAACGTCCAGCCGAAAACGCGGTGAGTACGGAGGCTTGTGCATTCGCGTCGACCGTCGGCGTGCTCGAACCCGCCGCTTCGGCCGCCATGCGCAGCGCTTGCTTGAGCTGCGACTCAATGCGATCAAAAAACTGGTTCATGCGGGTGACCAAACGGTCGTGCTCAAACACCAGCGCATCGCCCACCATCACGCGCGTCATGCCGGGGTTTTTTTCGCCGAACTGAAGCAGCACCGTCACGATTTTTCGCGCTTGCACAGAGCCCGAAGTTTCACGCTCCACGATTTGATTCACCAAGCTGAACACGCTTTGCTCAACGAACTCAATCAGGCCTTCAAACATTTGCGCCTTGCTGGCGAAGTGGCGGTATAGCGCAGCTTCGCTCACGTCCAACTTGGCGGCCAGCGCCGCGGTGGTGATGCGGTCAGCACCGGGCTGCTCCAGCATCGCCGCTAAGGTTTGCAGAATTTGTACGCGCCGTTCGCCGGGTTTGGGTCGCTTGCGGGAAGTTGAAACCGCCGTTGAAACTGCGGTTGGCGACGCGGCGGCCGCTGCTGTGGCATCTGAGGGCTGGAGATCGGGTTCGTCCTGCGGGACGTCGTCAGAGCGAGGGGTCATTGCGCGTGCACCACAGAGATCTAAGCCTTTGAAGCGACTTGATTCTGGCACACACATATGGTGGCTTGCGGCAAGGGTGAACACTGACTTTTGCGCTGTTTTTCAGAGGTGAAAGTGGTGTGCGCAAGCTCGGCTGAGTTGTGGTTTTCAAGTAGCGCTGCATCCACACAGTGCGCATGCCCACGCGCTTGGCCGAACGTTGATGGGCCAGCGTGTCTTCCACCAAAACACAGGCCTGCGTGGGCACCTTGAGGCGCGCCGCCAAGTGCCTGAACATGCGCGCATCGGGCTTGGGGCGGTGGTGGCCGAACATGGTCATGTCCTCCACACAAATGATGCCGTCGAAGCACTCGGTGAGGCGCAATGTGTTGATCACGCGCATGGCGTAGTCGCGCGGTGCATTGGTGAGTATGAATTTGCGACCGGGCAAGCGCTTCAGCGCAGCGCGGTCGGGCAGGCTGCAACGCACACGCTGTTCCAAACCCGGCAGCAGATGCGTTTGCTTGAGGAAGTGAATCTGGTTCACACCGTGGTGTTTCACCAGTCCCAACAGCGTGGCACCGTAGCGATGCCAATAGTGGGTGCGCAGTGCGGCAGCATCTTCGTGCGACAAAACCAATTGATCGACGATGTAGTCGGTCATGGCTTGGTTGATGCCCGCAAATGCGGAATGAGAAGCGTCGTGCAGGGTGTTGTCGAGGTCGAAGAGCCAAACGCGTTTGGATGCCGTTGGTTTTACTGGCTTCGCGCCGCGCTTGATCGGGCGAACTTTCAATGCGACCGAATCACAAAAACTCCGTTCGCGCCGAGCTGATCGAAGTGCCTGCCGATTGCTGGCGGGGCTTCGACAGGCTCAGCCCGAAAGGATGTGGAGGAGCGCCAAACTTCAAACAGCGTTGCATTTTCAATGCGACAGAAGCATCGTGCAGGGCCACGAGTCGTCACGTTGATTCGGAAAGGCTGCATTTTCAATGCGACCGAATCATCGTGCAGGGGCCACGAGTCGTCACGTTGATTCGGAAAGGCTGGATTTTCAATGCGACCGAATCATCGTGCCGTAAGCCTGCTCGGTCAGCACCTCCAACAACATCGCGTGCGGCACGCGGCCGTCGATGATGTGGACGGTGTTGACGCCGTTTTTTGCGGCGTCCAGGGCGGACGCAATTTTGGGCAGCATGCCGCCGCTGATGGTGCCGTCGGCGAACAGCTCGTCGATTTCGCGTGCGCTCAGGTCGGTCAGCAACTCACCGGCTTTGTTCATCACGCCCGGAATATTGGTCAGCATGATGAGCTTTTCGGCTTTCAGAACTTCGGCCAATTTGCCCGCCACCACGTCGGCGTTGATGTTGTAGTTTTCGTAGTTGATGCCAAAGCCCAGCGGTGAAATCACCGGGATGAACTGATCGTCTTGCAGCGCTTTCACCACGCTGGGGTCAATGGACTCGATCTCGCCGACATTGCCCATGTCATGAATCACGCTGGGGTCTTTCAGGTCAACCATGCGCAACTTGCGAGCACGAATCAAGCCGCCGTCACGGCCGGTCAAGCCCACGGCTTTGCCACCAGCCACGTTGATGAGGCCCACGATGTCTTGCTGCACTTGACCGGCCAGCACCCACTCCACCACTTCCATGGTCTCGTCGTCGGTCACGCGCATGCCTTGAATGAAGGTGCCTTTTTTGCCGACGCGGGCCAGCGCGTCTTCAATTTGCGGCCCAACGCCGTGCACCACCACCGGGTTCAAACCCACCAAATTCAGCAACACCACGTCTTCGGCAAAGTCCTGCTGCAAGTGCGGGTCGGTCATGGCGTTGCCGCCGTATTTGATGACGATGGTTTTGCCGTGGAACTTGCGAATGTAGGGCAGCGCCTGCGCCAAGATTTCGGCCTTGTCACGGGGCGAGATGTGCGACAGATCGGGGGTGCCGTCGGCGGTGACCGTGGGTGCAGAGGCAGGTGCGGCGGAGGGGTCAGAAGTCATGGGGCGTCCGCAAAAAAGAAGGGATGCAAAGATTGTAGGGTCGCGCTCGCAAGGCTTATTGCCGATTGATTCGCCTGAGCCGTGGAACTCTGCGCCGCTGCGCAACTCCATCGAACATTGCGCTGCCTATACTGAAGTGTCGCAACACATTATCTCTTGCCTCATGCGTTTTCGCCCCCTCATTTTGTGGATCTTGCTGGCGCTCCTGCCGCTGCGCGGCTGGGCCACGAGCGAAATGCAAGTGAGCATGGCGATGGGCACGGTCGTGG
>JANPNT010000136.1:0-2783 GCA_031427655.1 Burkholderiales bacterium | reverse complement strand
TCGCCGGTACTGGTGCTGTATTGCGCTTCTTTGACCATGGGCATCTGACCGTCGGTTTTCACCGACTTGGGACCTTTGCTCGTGTCGGCGGATTGCCCGGTATTGGGGTAAGGAATGGGAATAATCGGTGGGCCGAATTGGGTCTTGCAGACATCCGGGAACACGGTGCTCTTGCCGCCGCTGCCTTGGTGGGCGATGCCGCGGCCATTTGAAAAAGTTGTCTGTGCCATCGTTATGCCTCCATACAGGTTGCTTCAGAATACATTGACTTACTGTTTAGCTTCTACCCACCTATGCTATAGAGAGTATCCAGTCTCATCGCAGAGAAACGAAAGGCGCCTCGTCGATGATGATATTTGCTTTATCCATGATCTCCATGCTGATTTGGCTCACGGCATTGGCGCGCGGCGTTTAGGTGTTATAGGTTTGAATCTTGGTGTTCTTGAGTTCGATCTTGTCTTTGTCGTTACGCAGCCAGATGGTGAATTTATTGTTGCCGTCGATGACCTCGTTGCGTATTTCCAGTTGCAGCGGCTGGTTGTTGGGCCCAAGTTTTTTGAAGGCGTCGAAGATTTCGGCTTCGTTGAAGTAAAGCTCAACCAGCTTAGGTTTACCCGTTGCTCCCGGTGGCGCGCCGACAAAATGTAATTCTTTGGGCACGGCGCGAGTGCTGGCGGCGATGGCGGCTTCCAGCGGGTAGTTGAGGTAGTCGCGTTCGCCGTTGAAGTACTGGACGTGATTAATCAGACCTTTTTTTAATTGTATCCCCGTGAGCACCGGCTGCCAGAGATAACGTGTGCGGTAAGTGTTCCAAAGGCCAATGGGAACGCCGTTCTGGTGCAGGGCGGCTACGGCCTCGGGGGTTTTCAGTGAATATAGGATGCTTTTGCGGACGTATTCTTCGCGGGTGATGTGGGTCGCATTGGTGAGGCTGCCCCAGCGCCCCTCAATCTTTTCCGCCTGACCGAAGAACACCTCGGTGGTTTTGTCGATGCCCCGCAGCCACACTGCCACCGCGCCACCGGGGGCGACCCCGACCACGACTTGCTGATAAGTGACCTCGCCTCCTTCATTCGGGCTGTAATAACCGTCCTGAAACATCTTGAGTATTTTGTCATAGGGCAGATCAAAGATGCCCTCGTAAAACTGATTCTCGGTGTAGGAGAAAAAGCCGATCGCGAGACGCTTGGGCAACGGTTTTCGATCCGGGCCAACGATGTGCGAGGAGGCCCCCTTGCCCCAGCCGTGGTCGATGTTGCTTTTGTCCGGCACGTAGAGCGAGCCGCTGTCGTCGTGATAACTGAGGTTTCCCCCTATGATCGTCATCACGTAGTTTCGGGGCGCGCTTTCGGTTGCCTGCCATTCGAATTTGTTCATTTTTGTTGCTCCCGCAGCGGTGAGTGAAACCAATAACGTCGTCCAGCAAGCCCAGCGCAGAAGCTTAACCATCGTGGGTTTCCCGGATTCGTTTGCCGCCTTCGAAGCGTGGGGCGTGGCCCGGCCTCATGCGCGCGGAGAAATGCAGATAGTGGTGGCGCAGGTCTTTCAGCCAGGGTGCATTGTGGTGCCAGTCGCTGGCCTTGGAGTTGGTGGTGCTGGCGATGTGCTCATCTATCCGCCCCTTAACGTCGTTGAGTGCTTCGGGAATCTTTTCGTCATCATCGAGCCTGACCGTAAACACAATCCCCTTGGCCCGTGCATAGCGCGCCATGATGTGCAGCGGAATCTGGCTATAGCTGTTGTGAATGCCGCTGCGCTCGCCGGTCAGCCCGCGGCTCTCGATAAGCTGCGATTCCGCGCCCTCGCTGTTGAGGTAATAGTCGTGGTTTTCTATATTAATCTTGTCTTGCTGGTACCAGCCGGCGGCAATGAGTTGATTGCGGTCTGCTTCGATTTCTGGTGCGGTGGCCTTGCCACCCTGGAGCACGAACGCGGCCAGCAGGCCGGTGTTGCCGAGTAACGGCTGGTTTTCGCTGCCCGCGTCGCGGTAACCGCCGCCAATATCCGAATGCACGCCGGGTAGAAAGAACTGTTTGCCCTTGCCGCCGGCGCTTTGGATGTTGGTGAGCGAGAAATGAAAACGGTGTTCGTCGGCGGCCGCCAACTGAATGGTTTCCTCGGCGTGCGAAATGGCGTGTAGTTGCAGCTCTTCGACGTTGTTGGCCTCGCCCTTGATGATCTTCTTGGCGCCCTTCACATCCGACGCATAGGTCGAGACCGTGTCGTACAGGCCGACAAAGCATATTTTGACCGCGACGACGGTGTAGCCTTTGTCTTGCAGGCGCGTCTTAAGCGAGGAATCCTCACGCAGCGCCTCGTGGATAAACTTGCGCGCCACGGCGGCGCCGCGGCTGAAGCCGAACAGGTCTACGATGATTTCGTCGATGATGATATTTTCTTTATCCGTGACCTCCATGGTAATTTTTTTCACGACATCGAGAATACCTTTCTTCACCTTGTCGAGAATACCCGCCCGCCACCAGAGCAGGGAGGTGCCCAGGGCGAAGCCGGTCAGCTCGTCGACGCCTTTATCTTCGGTGGCCACGCCTTCGATGTAGGTCTTAAACTTATACTCCTTGACGCCCTCGGGCACGGCGATATCCACGTGGCGTTCCATTCTGACGATGTTGGTGTAATAGCCTTCGTAGCTGTTGTCTTCGTCCTTCCCGAGCGCGCCGTGTTTTTTATAGGCCTTGTTATAAGCCTGCATGGTCTTCTGACCACCGGATTGATCTATCTTTTTCAGCAGGTCCTCGGCCGCTATGCTTTCCTCGTCCGTCAGG
>JANPNT010000135.1:0-2723 GCA_031427655.1 Burkholderiales bacterium | reverse complement strand
GAGCATGTTTTGAAAACCAATGCTTTAAAGAGAGAAAAAAATTTAAAAAAGGCAACAAAAGAAAGGATTGAAGCCTAGCATGCACGGATGCTGCACACCGTGATTCGTTTTGGCACGAATGCATCCTGGCTTTCTAACGCCAGCTTCTACTGCGGACACTCTACATAGATGCGGCGCCGAAGGCGCCGCTACCCTGACGTGGCCGTCAGTAGCAAGCATTGTTAGGCGACCGTGAGACAACGGACAGCTACGTGAAGGGAGCGGCAGACCAGCCATCGCCTTCGCGCAGGGGTAACAGTAGAAAGAGATCATCGGGCTGTCGGCAGCAGGTGGTCGCCCCTCCTCTATTGCCCGAGCAGACGCTCCGCGATGCGAACTGAGAGCGGCCCCGGAAGCTGCGAGTTCTGCTCCGGGTCGCGATTTACGAGGACGATAATTGTCACGCGTTGGTCCGGAAAGCGAGTCAGGTACGTGCGGAATCCCGCCATCGAACCGAAGTGCGCCAGGCTGCGGCGACCCTGCTGTTCCCCCACCACCCATCCATACCCGAAGGGTCCCTTAGCGCCGTCGGCCAGGGTGAACGCGGTGAATGCTTCGTTCAACACTCCTGCGGGGAGCAGCTTCTCGGTGTAAAGGGCCTGATCGAACCGGACGAGATCGTCTACAGAGGAAACCACCCCTCCTGCGCCAAGCCACCCTGAGGGATCGCACCGGAGTCCAGCACGTTGCCACGCGCTGCCGATGCGCGAATAGCCGTGGGCGCTCAGTGCAGGAGCCGGTTCAGCGTCACCGCACACAAAAGTCGCCCTCATCCCGAGTGGCTCAAAGATGCGTCGCTTGAGGAAAGCTCCAAACAGCACGCCACTGCGCTTTTCGATGATCTCAGCCAGTAGACCGTACCCCACACTGCCGTATCGGAACTGACTCCCGGGGGAGAAGGATGCGCTGTCAGTGCGCGCGAGTCGCGAGAGCACGCCCGTCTCACCAGCTCGCGCCGGCGGCAGCAACTGGCCGTCGAAGAGTCCATGCGTATGCGTCAACAAGTGACGCATGGTGATGCGTCGGCCATACGCTGGGAACTCTGGAAAGACATCGCTGATGGTTTCGTCAAGTGTGAGTGTCCCGTCGCTCACGAGCATCAATACTGCCACGGCGGTGAACGGCTTTGTCAGCGACGCCAAGTGGAAGGTGGTGCCGGAAGTCACGGGCGTGCGGGACTCGACATCGGCCAAGCCATAGGCCTTGCGCAACAGAACTTGCCCGCCCCGTGCGAGGAGTACCGCGGCTCCCGGGACACTAGGCTTCGAGTATTCTGCGAAGAGCGAATCGATGAAAGGTTCGATCGGTGCGCTGGACGCGGTGATCGAATTGGCAGCAATCCGTACCGCGGCTGGCAGAGGAGGTTGTTGGCGGCTCCCTGCCCACGCGGTCATGACTATGTCAGACAAACCCGATCGCCCTGCTACGGCAACCACCGCTGGCGTCAGCAGCAGAGCGATGAGGACGCTCTTCCGAGTCATACGCTGCTCACCAGCGCTCCGTCGTTGATGGGTCTCCAGCGAGCTCACTCCCGAAATCAACCCTTCGTACTCGCCGCTAGAACGCGATGGTCGCCTAACGCCGAAGCTCTGCTGCAGCGCTATCAACAAGATGCGCGCGCAGCGCGCTTCCGACAACGCGCTGTCAGCAGCAGCGCATGTTAGGTAGCGCGGCGGCGGCGCACTGCCTGCCACCCCCACAGCGCCGCCATGCTCGCAAGTCCGAGGAGCCACGGCACCAGCGCGGAGCGCCCCGCGCGCTCGACCATCAAGAAGTCCGGGCTCCCCGTTTGCCAGAGCGTCCACTCCGAGCCGATCGCGGTGGCCAACGTGGGGTGCCCGGTGACCAGCACGATCACCGCATCCCCGTTGTCCGGGTTGATCCGCATCGACGTGTTGATGGCAGGGGCGTTGGCCCCATCGTGCCCGTAGACGTAGGCGCCGCTCGCCGTCGGGGCGTAGAGCGCCACGCCGAGCCCCCAGATGTCGAGCCCCAGTTTGCGTCCATACGGCTGCCGCATGCGATCGAGGGTCGCCCGACGCAGCGGCGCTCCCGCGCCCCGATCGGCCTGCGCTTGCGCAAACGCGATCAGGTCACGCGCCGACGCCGACAGACCGGTGGCCCCGGCCGCCGCATACCGATAGGTCGGGACGAGCGCGCCGCGCGCGTCGAACGACCGGGAGACATTGTCGAGTGACCCGAGGTACGCGTAGGTCGCGCGGGGCATGCCGATCGGGCGGAAAACCGAGTCCTGCATCCACGTCGCGAACGGCGTGCCGGTCACGTCCTCTAGGACGGCTTGGAGGATCAGGTAGCCGCCGCCCGAGTATTGGAAGGCACTGCCCGGTGTGCGGCCTATGGCGATGACGGCGGCGGTGTCGGAGGACGCCCGCGGACGACGGAGTGTTTCCCCAAGCGAGGGCAGCGACTCGGTGGGCAGGTAATCGCCAAACCCCAGCCCATCCGTCAACCCGGCCGTGTGCGACAACAGCCGACGGATCGTGACCTGCTGCGCGTCAAACGGCCCCGCCGGGAGCTGCCACTGCGTGAGATAGGTCGAAATCGGCGCATCCAACTCCAGTCGGCCGGCTTGCACCAGTTGCAGCACGGCGTAGGCGGTGATCCATTTGCTCATCGACGCCAAGGGAAAGCGGGTGTCCCGATCCACCCGATCGATGGAGGGC
>JANPNT010000134.1:0-17244 GCA_031427655.1 Burkholderiales bacterium | reverse complement strand
ATTTCTTCTATGTCTTGCCAGCGCTTGGGGTGGCGGCTGCCTGCGGCGTTGCTGTGTGCGAGCTCATCGACCAGCAGCACCGCTGGGCGGCGCGCCAGCGCGGCGTCAAGGTCGAACTCCTTGATCTGTTTGCCTTTGATTTCAATCACCCGCAGCGGCAGCACTTGCAGGCCTTGCAACTGATCGACGGTCTCAAGGCGACCATGCGTTTCCACAATGCCCACCACCACATCGACCTGCTGCTCGCGCAGGCGCTGCGCGGCTCTCAGCATGGCGTAGGTTTTGCCGACACCCGCCGACGCGCCGAAAAATATCTTCAGCTTGCCGCGCGCTGCCTTGGCCTGTGCGGCTTGGGTGCGCGCCAGCAGCTCGTCGGGGTCGGGGCGATCTGGCTCGTCGGACATGCTCGAAGTCTAGCGAGCGGCGTTGCCGTCCAGTTCGAGATTCATCGCCAGCACGTTGACCCTGGGTTCGCCCATCACGCCCAGCCAGGGCCGTTGCGCATGCTTGGCGATCACTGCCTGAACCGCATCCAAGCGCAAGCCGCGCACGCGCGCAATGCGCGGCGCTTGGTAGGCCGCAGCAGCCAAGCTGATGTCGGGGTCGAGCCCACTTCCGGACGTGGTGACCAGGTCAATCGGCACCGGCAAGTTGTTACCCGCATCAGCTGCGCGCAAGGCTTCGATGCGGCCTTTGACAGCATCTGCCAGCGCGGGGTTGTTGGCACCCAAATTCGAGCCACCCGAGGCCGCGCCGTTATTCGACACCGTGGCGGTGGCCGAAGGCCGCGACCAAAAATATTTGGGCTCGCTGAAGCTCTGACCGATCAGCGACGAGCCCACCGCTTGGCCGTTGACCGTGACGATGGACCCGTTGGCTGTGTGCGCGAATGCGGTTTGCGCGACGCCCGTCACCAGCAGCGGATAGGCCACACCGGTGACGGCGGTGAGCAAAACAAAAATCGACACCGCAGGGCGGAGGGCTTGCAAGATGGTGTTCATAGGGAGTGTTCTTTTGTTCGCATGTTCAGTTCAAACCAAACCCAGCACCGACAGCACCATATCGATCAACTTGATGCCAATGAAGGGCACCACCAGCCCGCCCACGCCGTAGACCAAGGCATTGCGGCGCAGCAGCGCAGCAGCACCCAGCGCGCGGTACTTCACGCCCTTCAGCGCCAGCGGAATCAGCACCACGATGATCAGCGCGTTGAAAATCACGGCCGACAAAATGGCCGAGTTCGGCGAGGCGAGTTGCATCACGTTCAGCGTGCCGAGTTGCGGGTACGTCACCGCAAACGCCGCCGGGATGATGGCGAAATACTTGGCCACGTCGTTGGCAATGCTGAAGGTGGTCAGCGAGCCGCGCGTCATCAGCATTTGCTTGCCAATTTCCACCACCTCAATCAGCTTGGTGGGGTTGCTGTCGAGGTCGACCATGTTGCCGGCTTCTTTGGCCGCCTGCGTGCCGCTGTTCATGGCCACTGCCACGTCGGCCTGCGCCAAGGCGGGCGCGTCGTTGGTGCCGTCGCCCGTCATGGCCACCATGTAGCCATCGGCCTGGTACTTGCGAATAAGCGCCAGCTTGGCTTCGGGCGTGGCCTCGGCAAGCACGTCGTCCACGCCCGCCTCGGCACCGATCGCAGCCGCCGTCAGCTTGTTGTCGCCGGTGATCATCACGGTTTTGATGCCCATGCGGCGCAGCTCGCCAAAGCGTTCTTTGATGCCGCCTTTGACGATGTCTTTCAGCTCGACCACACCCAACACCTGCGCACCGTCGCACACCACCAAGGGCGTGCTGCCACGGCGCGCCACGTCTTCTACGCTGCGAAGCAATTCAGGCGCAAAGCGGCCGCCCAGGGCTTCCACATGCTTGCGGATCGCGTCGCTCGCGCCCTTGCGGATGTGGCGACCGTCCAGGTTGATGCCGCTCATGCGCGTTTGCGCCGTGAAGGGCACGAAGGCGGCTTGGGACATGTCTGGATCGGCTTTGCCGAGGTCACCCACCTGGGTGTCGGTGTTGAATTTTTGTTTGGCCAGCATCACGATGCTGCGGCCTTCAGGCGTTTCATCGGCGTGCGATGACAAGGCCGCCGCTTGAGCCAACTGCTGTTCGCTGAAACCCGGCGCGGGCACAAAGCTGGAGGCTTGCCGGTTGCCCAACGTGATGGTGCCGGTTTTGTCGAGCAGCAGCACGTCCACGTCGCCCGCGGCTTCTACCGCACGGCCCGAGGTGGCGATCACATTCGCCCCCAACATGCGGCTCATGCCCGCCACGCCAATGGCCGACAACAAGCCGCCAATGGTGGTGGGAATCAGGCAGACCAACAGCGCCACGAGCACGGTGATCGAAACCGCCGATCCGTTCTTCGCCATGTCCACCGCGAAGATGGAAAACGGCAGCAAGGTGACGGTGGCCATGAGGAAGACCAAGGTCAGCGCCACCAACAAAATCGTCAGCGCCACTTCGTTCGGTGTTTTGCGGCGCTTGGCCCCTTCCACCATGGCAATCATGCGGTCGATGAACGAGGAGCCGGGGTTCACGGTGCAGCGCACCACGATCCAGTCGGACAGCACGCGCGTGCCACCGGTGACCGACGAAAAGTCACCGCCCGATTCGCGAATGACCGGGGCCGATTCGCCGGTAATGGCGCTCTCATCCACCGACGCCACACCTTCGATGACTTCGCCGTCGCACGGCATGACGTCGCCCGCTTCCACCAACAACACCGCGCCGATGCGCAGCTCGTCGGTCTCCACGGGGAGCCAGGAAGAACCGTATTTCGGTTGTTGCAGCTTCTTGGCGATGCCGAGCTTTTTCAGGCCGCGCAGGCTGGCAGCTTGGGCCTTGCTGCGGCCCTCGGCCAGCGCCTCGGCGAAGTTGGCAAACAGCAGCGTGAACCACAGCCACAGCGCGTTCGCGCCGATGAACCAGGCCGGTGAATTCGATGCCTCTGAACTCGGTGCGAACAGCGCCTGCAGCCACAAGCCGGTGATCAAAATGGCACCGATGTAGACCACAAACATCACCGGGTTGCGCCACTGGGTGGCGGGGCTCAGCTTGCCGAACGCGCCGCGCAAGGCGGGCAGCAACATGGCGGCATCGAACAGGCCAGCGGGCGTGGGTTTTTGAGTGAGTGCGATGGACGCAGCAGAGTCATTCACGATGCGTTCCTTATTTGATGAGGTTGAGGTGGTCTACCACGGGGCCCAGCGCCAGCGCCGGGATGTAGGTCAGCGCGCCCACCAGCATCACGGTGGACACGAGCAGCACGATGAACAACGGGCCGTGCGTGGGCATTGCCGCCGCTGTGGCGGTTCCGGTGCCGTCTGCACCGGCGCGCTGCACCCGCTTTTTGGCGGCCAGCGCACCGGCCAACGCCAGCACCGGAATGATCACGCCGAAGCGGCCAACCCACATGGCCACACCCAGCATGGCGTTGTAGAACGGCGTGTTGGCCGACAGGCCCGCAAAGGCACTGCCGTTGTTGTTGGCGGCCGATGAAAAGGCATACAAAATTTCTGAGAACCCTGCCGCCCCGGGGTTCAACACACCAGCCCGTCCGGCATCGGTGCTGGCCGCTACCGCCGTGCCCATCAGCACCAGCAGCGGCGTCATCAAAATGGCAATTGACACCAGTTTGATTTCGGCGGGCTCGATTTTTTTGCCCAGGTATTCCGGCGTTCGGCCAATCATCAGGCCCGCCAAGAACACCGCCATCACCGCAAAAATCAACATGCCGTACAGGCCCGAGCCCACACCGCCAAACACCACCTCGCCCCAACTGCATCAGCAGCATGGTCACGCCGCCGCCCAAAGGCATGAGTGAGGCATGCATGCCGTTGACTGCGCCGCATGACGCGGCGGTGGTCACGGCCGCAAACAAGGCCGTGGCCGCAATGCCGAAGCGCGATTCTTTGCCCTCCATGTTGCCGCCGCTTTGCAGCGCGCTGACCACTTGGTCAGCGCCTAAAGCACTGAGCTTGGGGTTGCCCGATTGTTCGGCCCACATGATGCTGACCACCGCGGCCACAAAGATGACGGTCATGGCGGCCAGCAAAGCCCAGCCTTGTCGTTTGTCGCCCACCATCTGACCAAACGCCAGGCACATGCCCGCAGGGATCAAAAAGATTGCCAGCATTTGCAGCCAGTTGGTCAATGCGTTGGGGTTCTCGAACGGGTGTGCTGAATTGGCGTTCAAGTAGCCGCCGCCGTTGGTGCCCAACAGCTTGATGGCTTCTTGCGATGCGATTGGCCCCATCGGCAGCGTTTGCGTGGTCGCGGTGG
The DNA here is from genome assembly GCA_031427655.1 of Burkholderiales bacterium. Lineage (GTDB taxonomy): Bacteria > Pseudomonadota > Gammaproteobacteria > Burkholderiales > Burkholderiaceae_C > JANYJJ01. The sequence continues at coordinate 12,957 of JANPNT010000134.1, read as the reverse complement.
TGGCAACCTCAGTGGGTTTGCCGTCCGCGCCCGCAGGGCCAGCGGCGGTGTAGTTCACTGGCTGCGTCAAAGTGACCTGCGCATCGGGTTTGAAGTTCTGGATCACACCTTGGCTGGTCAACACCAACGCAAACACCACGCTGAGCGGCAACAGCACATACAAAGTGATGCGCGTCACATCAACCCAAAAGTTGCCAATGGCTTGCACGCCGTGACGTGCGAAGCCGCGTATCAATGCAAACGCCACCGCCATGCCCGTGGCTGCCGACAAAAAGTTTTGCACCGCCAGAACCAACATTTGAGTCAGCTGGCCCATGGTGGCTTCGCCCGCGTAGCCTTGCCAATTGGTGTTGGTGACGAAGCTGATGGCGGTATTGAAAGCCAAGTCGGGCGAGACGCCAGCAAAGCCTTGTGGATTCAGCGGCAGGCCGCCTTGCAAACGCTGCAGCGCATAAACCGCCACCACGCCAACGATGTTGAACACCAACAAAGCCACCGCATATTCGCGCCAAGTTTGCTCGCGCTCAGGTTGCACGCCGCAGGCTCGAAGCATGCCGTTGGAGAAACGTGTGAATGCCGATGCAGAGGCCGACGCAGTGGCCGATGCAGACGCCGGTGCAGACGCCAATTCAGGCGTGGCCACCGCCGCGAGCCAGCGGCCCATCGGCAACGCCAAAAGCAGAATGCTGGCGACGAAGGCCGTCAGAAGCACCACCATCTGAACGGTGAACAGTTGTGTTGTCACGGAGCTCATCAAAAGTCCTCAGCGCGCACAAGCGCGACCAGCAGATAAATGAACAGTGCGGCTGTCACCACGCCGCCCAACCAATACAAGGCTTGCATTTCGGCCGCCATGTCAGCGAGTCGTTTTGGACCGTGGTGCCAACCAACGATCACAGGCCCACAGCAAGCCGCCAGTGCCGACGCACAAGGCAATGAATAAAGTTGTCCAGACCAAATCCATGAGCCACTCCTATGCAAAATTGAAGCTTAGGACGCAGCGTGAATTGCCGGGCTAAAAATTGAGCGCGAGGGCGTAAACGCGGCGTAAATGCGGGGCAAGCGCTACCTCAGCGCGACACCGTGAAATTCAAGTGCGGCTGCGCTCGCAGGCGCACAAACCTGGAACATATGCAGGCCAACGCAGGCCTGCTGTTGTGCCCAACTGGCCCGGCGAGGCATGCAACGCGGGCCAGTCAGAAGGGAGTTAAAGCTCCACCAGCGGCGCACTTGGTTTGTCTAAAACCTGCCTCAACTTGCGCGCGCCAAAGTCTCACGGGTGTAGGGCTTGGTCAACAGTTCAAGGCCTGATTGAGTCCGGTCGCTCTGCGCAATCACATTGGCTGCGTAGCCCGAGGTGTAGAGCACCGCGAGGTTCGGCAAAACCAGCTTTGCCAATCGCACTAAGTCCACGCTTTTCAATTGGCCGGGCATCACCACGTCGGTCAGCAGCAGGTCGATGCGGGCGTGGTGCCCGGGGCTTGCCAGGCTGCGGTGGATGACCTCCAGCGCTCGGTCTGCATTCTCGGCATGCAGCACCTGGTAGCCCAGATCGGTCAGCAATTCGACCAGCGTGCTGCGAACTCCCGCATCGTCTTCGGCCACCAAAATGGTTTCGGTGCCGCCCGCCACGGGGCCATCGCTGGGTGCCGGCAGCGGCTCTTCAGCTTGTTCGGCTCGAGGCAAATACAAAGACATGGTGGTGCCCTGCCCTGGGCTGCTGCGCACCTCCACATGACCACCCGACTGCTTCACAAAACCGTAGACCATGGACAGGCCCAAGCCGGTGCCGCTGCCCACTGCCTTGGTCGAAAAGAAGGGCTCAAAAATCTGCGCCGCGACTTCGGAGGTCATGCCCGTGCCGGTGTCCGTCACGCTGAGCTTGACGTAGTCGCCGGGCGGCAATTCAGCCAGCTCGGCACTGGCCCCGGCCTGCGCGCCTGCCAGCACGCAAGCGACATGTTCATTGCTCACCGCCACCGTGAGCCTGCCGCTGCCTTGCATGGCGTCGCGCGAGTTGATGGCCAGGTTGAGCACCGCGTTCTCGATCTGCGCCATATCGAGGAGCGCATTCCACGAACTCGGCGCCACCTGCGTTTCAATTTCAATGGCCTCGCCCATGCTGCGCCGAATCATGTCTTCCATGCCCAGCACGAAGCGGCCCACATTCATGACTTTGGGCTCAAGTGCCTGCTGGCGGCTGAAGGCCAACAACTGCGACGCCAACTTCGCACCGCGCCGAACCGCGTCTTCGGCGTTGGCCAAGCGGCTGCGCCATCGGTCGCTGTTGGCGGCGTGTTTTCCCATCAGTTGGAGGTTGGCCGAAATCACTTGCAGCAGGTTGTTGAAATCGTGCGCCACACCGCCGGTGAGTTGGCCCACGGCTTCCATTTTTTGCGATTGCCGCAATTGCGACTGCGCCGCATGCAAGTCGGCGGCGGCTTGTTTTTCAGCGGTGATGTGGCGCCCGCTGGCGTAAACCAAATCGCCCTCAGGGGCCAGGGCCCACGCGATCCAGCGGTAGCCGCCGTCGGCATGGCGCATGCGGTTTTCATGCAGCGACACCGCAGTGACCAACCCGACGGACAAAATTTCGTCGTCGGGCCGACGGTCCTCGGGCCAACTGAACTCCAGGTGGTCGTGGCCCACCACTTGGTCGGGAAGCCATCCGAGCACGATGAACCAAGCGTCGTTGGCGGCGCGAATCACGCCGTCGGCACCGACGATGACTTGCAGATCGACAGAGTTTTTCCAGGCCCGGTCGCGGTCGCGCGTTTGGCTCGCCACACGCGCCTCTAAATCGGAGTTGGTGTGGCGCATGAGCTCACGCGCAATGTGCTGGTCTTCAATGTCGGTGCTGGTTCCCACCCAGCGCACGATCTGCCCGTCTGCTCCTCGCAGTGCTTCGGCCCGGGCGATGTGCCAGCGGTACATGCCGTCGGCTCGCTTTAAGCGCATTTCGTACTTGAAGGGCAATCCCAGCGGCAACGCCTCGCGCCATTGATGCTGCACCTCAGCCAAATCGGCTGGGTGAACTTTGCCGGCAAATCGGGCCGCAAGCAAAGCTTCGGCAGGTTCACCAAAAAACTCACAGCCCCGCGCGTTCAACCACTCCATCCGACCGTGCGGCTGCGCCGTCCACACCTGGTGCGGCAGTGACTGCGCCAAAGTGCGAAATTGCAGTTCGCTGGTGCGCAGCGTTTGATCGGCCAATACGCGTTCGGTCACGTCTTCAAACACACCCACTTGTTGCACCGCTTGCCCCGGAATCGATGTCAGGGCATCGCTGACGCTGAGCACCCAACTAACCGACCCATCAGGGCGCACCACGCGGTAAGTGGTTTCCAGTGCAGACGCGTCTCGCGCAGAGATTTCAGACTTTTTTTGCACCCGCTCCACGTCCTGTCGGTGTACGCGCGCCAACATGTTGTGGGCAGTGATGGCTTGGTGGTCGTCGAAACCAAAAATCTCGCGGCCCCGCGCCGACAAATAAACCGCATCGGTGCCGGTGTCCCACTGAAAGGTGGCGAGCGAGGCAATTTTGACGGCGGTGGACAACCGCTTCTCGCTGTCGCGCAACTCGGCTTCGGCGCGCACGCGCTCCAGAGCGTCCCACGCACGTGACGCCACATCTTCGATCAGCGCAATGTCTTCGGGGGCCCAAGTGCGCACCTCGCGGCTGTGCGCGTAAAGCAGTGCGTGGAGTTGACCATCTCGAAGCTGTGGCACCACCATGAAGGCCAGCACCGACAGCTCCTCCCAGTGCGCCGAGTGGTCAAACCGAGGGCTTGTTTGATCGCCTTGCGCATCAGCGCCGTCGGCCTCACTCAACAACGGCGCACTCGCGCGGACATGGGTGTGGGTGTCGGTGTCGATGGACGTGTCGTCACACACTATGCGCAGCCCGTGATGCAACCGTGCCGCGTGCTTGCTGCCAAAACAGGCCAAGGCATACGTGCCATTCAGGGGATCAGCCTCGTGCGCGTGACCTCCCTCAAACAACATGTACTCGCCGCCTTTCAACATGCGAGCAAAGCCCACGCGGTTGGCCCCGAGGTGTTGCCCCAGCGCATTGGCCACCGCCGCTAGAACTGCCGTGCCGTCGGTCAGCAAACGCAGGCTGTCCGACAGATTCAGCAAAAACGCTTGTCGAATCTCAAATGATTTTTGGTCGGTGATGTCAACCGACGAGCCGCTGAATTGGCCAAACACGCCTTGCGCATCGCGAATCACCCGGCCTCGCGCCGAGAGCCACCGAACGCTGCCGTTGGCGCTCAAAACACGGTATTCGCTTGAAAACTCCAGGTCTTGGGAAAAGGTGCGCTGCAGTTGTGCTTCGATCCTCTGCGCATCGTCAGGGTGAAACTTGGGCGAGAAATCTTCGATCTTCATTCCCGCTTGGGCTTGCGCTGGCGTGAAGCTCCACATGCGCGCAAAGTTTGCATCGCCGTAGATTGAGCCGGTGCGCAGGTCCCAATTCCAAAGGCCCACCACGCCCGAAGCACCCAGCGCGGAGACCAACCTGGCTTCGCTCAGCGCCAAGCGCTCATTGCCGCGCTGTATTTCGGTGATGTCGGTTGACACGCACAGCAGCTTTTCCGGTTCACCGTCAGCACCGCGAACAACCGACACACGCACCTCCCACCACTTCGGCGTGCCGGCCATGGTGTTGCGCATGGCGGTGAAACGACCCAGGCCACCGCTGCGCGCGGTGGTCAGCGCGCTCAGTGCCTGGGCGCGGGCGTCGCCCTCCCAAAGGTCAGACCAAACGCGGCCCACCACCTCGTTGGAGTCGCCCACTTCCATCAGCAGGCGACCGCAGGCGTTGATGAATGTGACCTTCCCGTCGAGACTCAAAGTCTTGATGCAATCGGCCGAGGTGTCGAGCACGCTGCGCAAAAACGCCAGCTCTTGGTTCGGCGCACGCTTGTCGCCAGGGAATGGTGTGCTGGTGGCTGGCTGAGCCAAAAAGCTGGATGTCAACGGGATGTTGTTCATGGGGTCGGCAAAGTGTGGACTCGATTGGCCGCCCCGAGGGGCGCGTTGCCTGAGAGCGCAAAATGCGCTGCATGACGCAGACCTTGCAAGTTCTTTATGTGGAAGACAACGACGACGTGCGCGAACTGATCGTGATGTTGCTTGAAGACGAAGGCTTGGCGGTGGTGGCTTGCAACAGCGCCGAGTCGGCGCAAGTCCAGTTTGCACTGCAACACTTTGACGTGCTCATCACCGATGTGAGTTTGCCGTCGATGATGGGCACCGAGTTGGCAACGCGACTGCAGCGACTGAGCAGCGATTTGTGGGTGGTGTTTTGCTCGGGCTACGCAATGCAACATGGGCTGCTGTCTTGGGGACCGCGCGCGCGCTCGCTGGTGAAGCCCTTTGAAGCAAACGATCTGCACGCGGTGATGGAAGAAATACGCAACTCGCGCCCGTGAAGGCAAGCTTTTGAAGCCAAGCTTTTGGTGCCAAGCTTGCGAAGTCAGGCGCGGGAAGCCATCGCGGTTGTGCCTGACTCGGCGGGGGCTGCAGGCAGTGCGTCAAATTCGTTGCGGCACCTCTTTTGCGGGACCTTCTGCGGGATCAATTCCTTTGATTGGACTGTCGGTCAGCTCGGGGCCAATTTCCACCAGTTTTTCGTCGGTGGCTTTGTCTTTGAAATTTTCGGGCTGCTTCTCGGCGGCCTTTTTTTCGGAGCGCTCCAGAGCCTCGCGGTCACCGCCAGTTTGTGCGTCAGGAATGGGTTGTGCAGCGCTCATGAGGACTCCAAAGTAATTCCGGGAATGAGTCGCCAGCGTAGGCTTTGCTTCCAGAACTCACAGTCGGTACATACAGCGGGGCGGCGTAAGACTTTTCTTACATCGCACTCGAAATCAATTGCCGTGGACAACCAGTGATCCCACGCGAGGTTTTCACGCAGCAAGTCGGTGCTGCAAGAAAAACCTCAGCATCTCCAAGCTCGCGTTCACGCCCTTAGGGTCGGTGTAGGAACCCGCCTGGTGCCCACCCGACCAGGCATGGCCGACACCGTGAAGCTGCCACAGCTCGGCGTGTGAGGTGCCCTCGCGCTCGTCCTCGCGATCGTCCTCGCGATCGTCCTCGCGATCGTCCTCGCGCTTGGGCACGCGCTTGTGCACTGTTTGTGTGTGGCGGCGACCGCTGGTCGATGCGCCCGTGTGCGCGGTGACTTCCATCGGCAGGTTCGCGGTGGCCGCGTGAATCAGGCTTTGGGCATTGCGTGCATGCACCGTGCGGTCTTGGTCGCCATGAAAAACAATCGTGGGCACGCGCCGTTGCGATGTGGGCGTGCTGTCGCTGGTCGACGAGGCTCCGTGCTTCATGGCGGTCAGCGCCTCGGTGAGATTGCGCGCGGCCCCCACAGCCAGTCCAGAGTGAACGCCGACCGCTGCAAACACGTCGGGATAGGCGGCCGCGACGATAGCCGCCATGGCCCCGCCGGCCGACAAGCCCGCCACATAAACGCGCCGCTTGTCGATGGGCAGCGTGCGCACCAGTTGCTGCGTCAACTCGGCAATCCACGCAGGCTCACCTTGACCACGGCGCTGGTGCGAACGCTCAAACCAGTTCCAACAGCCTTGCGCGTTCGCGGCGCGCGCTTGACTGGGGTACAGCACATAGAAAGCGGGGCTGTTGGCCGTGCCCCGGGCCAGGCCATTCATGGCCGTGCCGACCGCAAAGTCGTCGGGGTTCTGGGTGCAGCCGTGCAACATCACCACCAGCGGCAAGAGCGCATCAGTGGCCTGTTGAGGCGGCGTGTAAAGCTTGTAGTGGTGCGACTGCGAGTCGAGCACGAACTGGCCGCTGGCAAAGGTGTCGGGTGGCGGCGACGCGTGGCCGCCAAGCCCTGCGGCCGCAGCCAATGGGTCCGCAGGTGTGGGTGTGGGTGTGGGTGTGGGTGCGGGTGTGGATTCAACGTCGGGCGCAACTTCCTCCACTTCAAACACGCAGCCCTCCAAGACTTCGCCTTCGTTTGCGGGTCGCGAAGCGTCGGAGGTTGAAGCGCCCACCGCCTCGACAACCTGGCTCGATGCTGCGGGCGCTTGCTTCATCGCGCGTTGTATGAGGGCAGTGGCTTCGGTCAAGCGGCCCGACTGGGTCAGACGCGTGGCTTCGCGCATGAGCCCTTGAAAAGTATCGTTCATGGAATTCAGGTTGGCAGGCTCGGCATGCTCGGCGCTGTGGCGCGTCTGAGCTAAACGCCACACGGAGCTCAGGGATGTTTCAGCTTGGCGTAGGCCAGATCGGATTCAACCGACTTGCTGGTGTCCTGGATGCCGTGTTCCAAATCGCGCGCAGCTTGCTGGACCAACGGGCTGGAAATGCCGCCGGTCATGCCGACTTTCTCGTCACGCTCATGCGGCATGACCGCTTGGTCGTGGACGCTGGCGTTGGTGAGATCAACTTTCGCCTCTGCACTGCCAGCAGGGGCTGCGGTGCGTTTTTTCAGGTGCAAGGTTCCGGAAATTCTGGCTGAGGCGGGTCGCGTTGCGATTTCGATCATGGGGTGGAAAGGATGCTGTGGGCAGACCGTGACGGTAGTTCGGCGCCTGCAGATGAGTCGTGGGCGATGACCGCCATTTGATGCAGGCGTTTTCCTACTCTGAAGCTGCGTTTTGCAACACCCGGGACGCTCCATAGCGAAGGGCCAGAACCGCGTTGGTGCCGCCAAACGCAAAGGCGTTGGACAGCATGGTGCGAACGGCCACGCCGCTCCGGGAGGCGCGCGGCACGTAGTCCAAATCGCAGTCAGGGTCTGCGACGTCAAGGTGCATGGTGGGCAGTGCCACGCCGTGCTGCATGGCCATCAACGACAGCACACATTCCAAGGCCCCGGTGGCTCCCAGCATGTGGCCGTGCAGTGCCTTGGTGGCGCTGATGGACAGCTGCTCCGCGTGCGCGCCGAACACGCACCGAATGGCGGCGGTTTCTGTTGCGTCGTTGGCGGCGGTGCCGGTGCCGTGGGCGTTGATGGCATCAATGTCGCACGCCTCCAAACCCGCCGACTGCAAGGCGCTGTGCATCGCGTTGGCCTGACCTTGCAGGCTGGGGCGAGTGATGTGCCCAGCGTCGGTGCTCAAGCCGTAACCCAACACCTCGCCGCAGATGAAAGCGCCGCGTGCCACCGCCGCGTCCCACGACTCCAACACCAGCATGGCGGCACCCTCGCCCAGCACCATGCCAGTGCGATTTTTCGAGAATGGTTTGCACGAGGCCGAAGGCTGGGCTGCGTCCACCGAAGCCAGGGTGTGCAAGGCCTCCCAAGCTTTCAATGAACCAAACGACAGCGGCGCGTCGGTTCCTCCCGCCACGGCCATGTCCAAACTGCCGCTGGACACACGAAGCCAGGCCTCACCGATGGCCACCGCCCCCGACGAGCACGCTGTGGTGTAGGTGAGGTTGGGGCCAAGCAGGCCGTGTTCGATGCCGATCCAGGCCGCTGGCGCGTTGTACATGCCCATCAGTACCGTGAAGGGTTTGATGCGGTCGCTGTCTTCGCCGTACAAGGTTTGATAACCATCGTCAATGGTGTGCGTACCGCCCATGCCGGTGCCCACGAACACGCCACACAACTCGGCCTGGTGTGCACGACGGCCGTCAACATCGATGCAGCGCGCATGGGCCATGGCCTGCTTGGCGGCCACCAGCGCAAACTGGCTGACGCGGTCGAGCATGCGGAACTGCCGCGGCTCGAAATGCGCCAACGGGTCAAACGGTGCGGCTGCGGTAATGGGTGAAGTCAGTCGGTGCGCGAAAGCCGTGCTGAGCAAGGCCACGCCAGATCGGCCTGCGGCGGCGGCGTCGAACGCCGCCTGAGCGCTGTCACCCAAAGGCGAGACCACGCCCATGCCGGTGACGGCCACACGCCTGCGCACCGGCGCACCTTTCATTGCGCCCGAAAAACGGGCTCTGCGCTGGCGGCCTGTTTGGCGGCCTGCGTGGCCGCCTGGGTAGCACCTGCATCGCCGGCCAAGTACGGTTGCAGCGCGGCAGGCCTGCGGCCGGCCACCAAGGCATCGATGTAATTCACCACCTCGCCCACGGTGGCCAGGTCGACAGGCTCGGGCGGCAAGGTGACCCGAAATTCATCTTCAATGCTGAACAGCAATTCGGCCACGCCCAATGAATCGATGCCCAGCGATTCGAGCTTGGCCTGCATGGTGACGGCGTCGGGCGCGAGTTGATAGTCCTTCACCAAAATGGCGCGCAGGCGTTCAAAAGTGGAAATCATGGTGTGAACCTTTCAGTCAAGGGTGAACCGCAAAGCGGCGGACGGGGTGATGGGCACCGGCACGGGCATTGGCATGGGCACGGGCATCGGTACGGGCATGGCGTCTGCGCGACTTGGCAGCGCAGCAGGGGCCTGCGTTTGCAAACGCGTTCGCAGCACCGCATTGATTTGTGCCGCGTCTGCGGCGCAGTGAACTTTGCCGCCCAGACGCGCGCCCCAGGTGAGCAAGCTGGGTCGGGCACGCGCGGTCCAGAGCAAAGCCTGCGACAGCGCAGGGCGCATTGCCACGTGCGCAAAAGCCGCAGCCAAACGCAGGCGCGGCGCAAACTCACGCCGCCACTGTTTGGCATACCGCCGCGCGATCAATGCTTGTGTTTTCACGCTCGGTGTGCTCACAGGCACGGCTTGCACGGAGCCTTTGACGCCGAGCAATTCGCCCGCCAGCAGCCACGCCGATTGCAGCGCCATGCTCATGCCTTCGCCGATGATCGGATGGGCTTCACCGGCCGCATTGCCCACGCGAAACATGCCGTCCGATTCACGCAGGCGTATGCCAGGTGCAATCGGGCCTGCCGCCATCCAAGTGCCGTCGCGTGTCGCACCACGCAACGCTTCGCGCACACCCGCGCAGGCATCACTCAGCAGAGCTTGAACTGCGTCGCCTGCACGCAGCGACGGCCAGCGTGCGCGAAACGCGTCGAACACATCACGTCGCACACAACAGGCCACCGTGGTCACGCCCTCACCCGCTACCACCATGCCGCCGTAGCCGCCTTTGAATGCCAGCACCGGCAGCAAACCAGGGGCCAGCGCGGCCCCCCTAAAGTTGGCCTTGAAGGCAAACAGATCACTTGGCAAATGAGGGCGACGTCGACGCACACGCGCCGATGGCAGCGTTTCCCAAGATCCGTGCGCGGCAATGGCCACCGGCGCGTTCAAAGTGAATTCGCTCGCGCTCAGACCAGGCCGAACTTTGATGGCCCAGGCACCAGCGGATCCGCCTATCTCGCGCACGGCGCAGGGTTGGAACACATGCACACCTGCCGCGCGTGCCTGCGCCAGCAACAAGGTGTCCAAGGTTTCGCGGCCCAAGGCCCGGCCCCAGGCTTGGTTTTGCTGTTCGGCCGACGGCAACGCAGCGCTCACGCTTTGCTCGCCGCGCATCAGCACCATCTGACGCAGCGGTGCGCCGGCTTGTTCTGTGCTCACGCCCAGCGCCTCAAGCAGCGGCCAGTTGCTGGCGGCAATGCATTCACCGCAAACTTTGCGACGCGGGAAAACCACTTTCTCCACCACAGCCACTGCCCAGCCAGCGCGCGCTAAAAGTATGGCCACGGCTGAGCCTGCGGGGCCCGCACCGATGACGACCGCATCGAATTCAGTGCGCACCCCCAAGACCCCGACTGCTGCGCCAGCGCTGCTCATGACACCGCCTCGCTTGAGCGCGCAGAGCGCTGTGAGCGCAGGCTGAGGCGGTGCCGCTCAGCCACAAAGGTGTGACTGAACCAACCCGCCGCGCGTTCTTGCAAATGCCACCCGGCGGCCACCGTATCCCAGGCCTGACTCAGTTCCTGTTCGCGAAATCCGGCTTGCACGCTGAGCACCGCGTCACCGCGCGTGACCGCATTGGCACCCAGCGCGCCCACCAAATGACTGGCTGCCAACGCCAGCGGTGCGCGCCTAGGCTCGCAGGCAAAGAAGTGGTCGCAACGCCGTGCCGCTGCGCGCAGCACCGCACCGAGTTGAGCTCCTTCAAAGTGGTGCAAGAACAAATGGCTCACGATCACGTCGAAGCGCATCGCCTCGCTGGTGCTGCGCCTGCCATCGGGCTCGGGCTCTTTCGCCCAGTCCAGCACATCTGCAATCTTGTTCGAAGCCGTCCAGCCCAGCGCGGCAAAGCGCCTTGAAGTGTCGATGTTGAGCAAGGGCACGCGGTCTAGCATGCTGAGTTGAACGCAAGGCCAGGTCCGCCACAACGACTCCGCCACCGCCAGCATCAAGCTGCCGTCCCCGGCACCCAGCTCAAGCACACGCAGCGGCCTGTTCTTAAGGGTGCACACCGTCATTTTCTGCAAGGCCCGATGCGTGATGGCGGCACTGCCCATCACCTTGTGAATGCGCTGCAAGTCGCGCCTTGAGGCCACCGCAGCAACGTCGTGCTGCGTCAACTCATCGAGTGCTTCAGGGCTGACACGGCGCAACATCTCAGCCCACCTTCAACAGCGCGCCGTGGCAACTGAAGCCCGCACCAAAAGACGACAGCCACCACGAACCGTCTTCCGCTTTGTCAGCCAGGGCGGCCTGCAATACAAAGTAAACAAATGCGCTCGACAAATTGCCGTGCTTGCGCAACATGGCCGCGCTGTAGCGCAATCCAGAGGGCTCCAATTTCAGCTTTTTCGACAACGCCACCAACACGTCGCGGCCACCGGCGTGCATCACCCACGCGCTGATGTCGTGCACCGTCAGGCTGGTGCGAGCGAGCACCGTTTGCAAAACTTGCTGCGCGTGTTCAGCCGCCAGCGCGGGCACCTCGCGTGTGAGTATGTTGCGCAGCATCCCGTCGCGTTGTTCAAACTTGAGCGCATCTCGGTGCGCAGGCAGCGTGATTGACGCGCTGTCCAGCCACTCGATGCGCCGGTTGCGTGCAGTTCGCGCCGAATTCGGCTTGCTGGAAAGCACCGCCGCGCCCGCGCCGTCACCAAACAAGCAGGCGCTGATGATCACGCCGGGATCGTTGTCCAGGTACATGGCCGCGCTGGCGACCTCCACACAAATCGACAGCACGTGATCGCAGGCGCCAGCGTTCAGCAGTGCATGACCCAGCCGCATATTGGGCAACGCAGCTGCACAGCCTTGGCCCACCAAATCAAAGGCCTGAACATCGGCGCGCAGGCCCAACAACTCGACCATGTAGCCCGACAAGCCAGGGCACACGTAGCCGGTGCAGGTGCTGACCACGACCGCGTCAACTTGTTCGGCTTGCAAGTTTGCTGACGCCAGTGCATGCGCACCGGCTTGCTGCGCCAAAACAGGCGCGTGATTCAAAAAGCGCGCCGCCAGCGTGTTCGGCTCGATATCGAAAACTTGGTCCAACTGATCGACCGCCAGATGGCGAAACTCGATGCCGTTGTCACGCTGCAAGACCATCCGCGCGAGCAGGTTGGCGCGGCTGTCGAGTTTGGACAACCAGTCGGACGACTCAAACGCAACGAGGCATTCCGCCTTGCTGAATCTGTTCGCCGGAACGGCTGTGCCTATGCCTGTGATGAACACGGCGCGCTGCAAATTTGAGGTTCACGCAGGCTCATGTGAGTTCAGGTGAACAAGGCGATCAAGATGATGATCGGAATGGGAATGCCCAAAAACAAAAGCAAGAGTGAACGCATGGAGGGCTCCTGGAAACGGAAATTGAATTCAGCAGTGATCTGGCGGCGATGGGCGCGGGTCACAGATCGCGATGCCGTCCGCCGAAGGTGGCGCCCCAACTGGCAAAGAACGCGCCAATCAGCAACGACACAAACAACCACAGTGCGCCGTAAGCCGTTGCTTTCCGGGTTTTGTCTGCCGCCTGCTTGGCCGACGCTTCAGCTTCGCGCAACTTGGTTTGCATGCGTTCAAAACTTGCCTTGACTCGCGCTTCTGCCTCAATCGGTGTCGCACCCGTCCTGGCCACCACAGCCGCGGCCACATACCTGGCGTCCTCC
>JANPNT010000133.1:0-1830 GCA_031427655.1 Burkholderiales bacterium | reverse complement strand
GCAAGATTGGGCTGGGTGGCGAGCACTTTCATGGCAAGTAGTGTATTGCTCAGGTGGCGGGTGCTGCGGCTCTCCAGCGCCTTTCAGCCTCGTCCCAGGCCGCCAGCGGCTGAAGATCAGGTACCCAGGCCAGGCCCGACTTGGCGTCTGACGACACAGCCTCAGGCGTGACCAGCACGTCTAGCAGCGCAGGCCGATTCGCCAATGCGCGCTCAATCGCACCGGACAGGTCTTCAGCGCGTTCGACACGCTCACCATGCATGCCAAAAGCGCGCGCAATTGCCGCATGGTCAGCAAACTGCAGTTGCGTGCCCACCACCTTGCCGTGCGTCTCTTGCTGGTCACGTACTTCAATGGCCCACGCACCGTTGTTGGCCACAACAATCAGTACCGGTGCCTTGTGACGCACGGCGGTATCAATCTCCATCGCATTGAAGCCAAATGCACCATCGCCTGTCAGGACGGCAACGGTGCGCTCAGGCAAGGCCAGACTGGCGGCCACACCAAAGGGCGTACCAACACCAATACAGCCGAGCGAGCCGGGGTCCAAGTAGGTTGATGCGGGCAGCCCGACGCGGGCAAAGCTCAAAAAGTCTCCTCCATCGGCCACGATGACGGCATCACTCGGCAGCTTGTCGCGCAAGGCTGCCAGCAACCGGTTCGGGTGCATCAGGCCATCACTGCCCGGCGGTGCGACTTTCATGGACGCGAGAAGCTTGTTGGCGCGCTCCAGGTGCTTGGCCCTGACGGTACTGGCCCATGCCTTGTCAGTCAATGGCTCGCGTTGCCCCGCAGCGGCCAGGATGGCCTCCAACGATGCGGACGGTGTTGCAAACACTTCAGCTGCGCCACGTCGGTTGTCGCGCAGCTCAGCCGCGCAATCGGCCAGGCGCAAAAACTTTGCCGCACCAAAAACAGCGGGCGACCCATAGGCCAGTTGAAAATCCAGCCTGCGGCCAACGGTGATGATGAGGTCGGCCTCGCTCATGACCGAGCCGCGCATCGCTGCAACGACCGACGGGTGGTCATCGTTTACGAGACCGCGGCTTTCGCCCGTATCCAGGTACAGTGCGCCCAAGCGGTCCAGCAGCCGTGTCAGCACCGCGCCCGCGCCGCGTGCGCCGCGTCCAGACACAAACAGTGGCTTGCGTGCTGACCACAGCAGATCAACGGCGCGTTGCACCGCCGCCGGGTCAGGCAATATCAAGTCGCGCGATTTTTGTGTAAAGTGCTCAGGCAACTGCACAGCGCGGGGAACATCGGCACGCAGTGTGTCGACCGGAAAGTCAAGGTACACCGGCCCAGGTTCACCGCCCTGGCCGAAGGCGCGCGCAATGGCTTCGTCCAGTTCCTGCAACACCAGTTCTGGTTGCCGCACGGTACGTGCATAGCGTGTCAGGGGTTTGATGAAGTCGGTGTGCGCCATGTCTTGCAAAGCACCACGGTTTTCTTGCGCACGGGGCGGTGTGCCCGACAGCACCAGCACTGATGCGCGCGCCACGTGTGCGTTGGCGATGCCCGTCATTGCATTTGTCACGCCGGGGCCAGCCGTGACCAAGGCCACGCCCAGTCCACCCGTCAGTTCTGCATGAGCGTGCGCCATGTATACGGCGGCGCGCTCATCGCGCACATCAATGATGCCAATACCTTCGGCATCCAGGCGCATCCAGATCGGCATGATGTGGCCGCCACACAGACCGAACACCCGGTCAACACCGCGCGCTTTAAGCAGGCGCGCGATCAGTGCTGCGGCGGAATTGTCAGAAATGGTCATGCTGATCTTTCAAAAAATTTACCAGCGGCACTGGTATTTTGTATCGGTTTTAACGG
>JANPNT010000132.1:0-2191 GCA_031427655.1 Burkholderiales bacterium | reverse complement strand
ACGAAGGAGCGCATCTTGCGTTTACCGCGCACGCCCACCGTGCCGGGGCTGCCGACGGGAAGGGTGGGCAGCAAGTTCAGCACGCCATTGCGCTCTTCGATCAGGATTTGCCGAAAGCGTGTCGGCTTGGCCGGAAAGAGGTTCAAGGCTTCGAGCCTGCCGTAGCGGTTGGGTACGTGGTTGATGGCCGCCGTGAGGTTGGCCATGCTGAAGGCCGGATTGGCAAAGACGTTTTGCATAGTTTTCTTCCGTTTAATGTGTCAGGGTCAGGGTCAGGGGGGCAGGGTCAGGCCGAGGCGCGAATGAGGACGCCAAGGTGTTTGAGTTGCGCGACAGCCGCAGCCTTGTGCTCAGGCGTGATGCCCGCTGGCCAGACGAGCGCGTGCTCGGCCACGATGGCGTGGCGTGCGACGAGGAGGCCATCGGTGCGATCCGCTACCTCGGCATTGATGTCGCCCAACAGAACGCCGCAGGCGAGATCAGCCCCGTCGGTGGCCGCCGGGTCGAGTTGCACCACCTTGCCCGTGGCGGTCCGGGTCGCGACGACCGTGCCAAGCGAGAGCGTGCGCCCGGATGCGACCGTGACCTGGTCGCGCGAATACAGATGGGAGGCTTCGAACTTGAGCAGATCGCCCAGATTCATGGTTTCAGTGACAGCGGACATTTAAATCTCCTGGTGGTTGCGTTTGTTGACGGCAGCCATGAGCGGGTTGGCCAGGGCCTGCGTTGACCGACTCGCTGCAGCATCGGGGGCAATGAGGGATGCAATCTCCACGCTTGTCGCCCGGGCAGCCAGGAGCGTGCGGCGCACTTCTGCTTCACTCGAACCTTCTGCAAGAAAGGTCGCCGTGCGCTCGGGGTGGCCAGCGAGTTGGCACAGTTCGGCCACGGCCAGCGCTTGTGCATGGGCCGTTGCATGGGCGGCGGCACCAGCCTCGGTGCGCGCGGCATCGAGTGCCAGCGCAAGGTCTGAGTCAGGGTCAGGCAGTTCCACTGATTGGGCGGCATCGGATGCCGCAAGAGCGGCGTCTTGGTTGTGTGCTGACATAGAAAAAATCTCCTTTTGAGTGATGGAACGGGGTGTAGAACGAGGTGTAGAACGTGATTCAGATCGCGGGCTGCGTTGAGCCAAGAGGCGCGGCGAATCGCGCGCCGAGATGAAGGTGTTGAATTCAAGCAGCGCCGATTCCAGACTGCCATGGGCGTCGGCAAGGCCCGAGGCCACGGCCGCAGGGCCGAAGAAGAGTCCGGCTTCGGTGTCGCGGATGAGAGCCGGCGCGATGCCTCGCATCTGGGCGACGTGCGCGACAAACAGGTCGTAGAGCCGGGAAACTTCAGCCTGCAGACCCGCGTGGGCGTCGCTGGTGAGCACCTCGTGTGGCGAGAAATCGTTCTTCCTCGCCCCCGCCGTGATTGCGGTATAGCGGTAACCGTCCTTGGCATCGCGCACGGTCTGGTCGACGTGCATGGCAATCACGCCAATCGAACCTACGCCTGCAGTACCCGTCACAAACACCCGGGAGGCGCTGCAGGCAATGGCGTAGGCCGCCGAGAAGGCCGAGTCATTGGCCACCGCCCACACCGGTTTAAGCGCGTTGGCCGCACGGATGCGCTCCCCCAGTTCAAACACGCCACCCGCCTCGCCACCCGGGGAATCGACATCGAGCAAGATGCCGGTGATGGCGGGGTCCGCCACCGCCGCATCGATCGTCGCGGCGATCTCACCGTAAGAGCTCATCCCCGATGCCGCCTCCACACCGAGGGCGCGGCGCACCAAAGTGCCGTGCACGGGAATAACCGCAATGCCCGGTGCGCTGGTGCTCTGGCTTCGGGGCACGGGGTACGCAGGCAACCCCGCCGTAGGCTCGGGCCAGCCGATGCGCTCGCCCAGCACTGAGAGGATCACCTCGAGTTTGGAGCGTGCAATCAGGAGTGGCGTCCCGTACAGACGAGACGCGAGATGGGGTAACAACATTCAACTCTCCGAAGGGTTTGTGTCTAGCTGCTCTGGCGGCGCTGCGGACCTTGCCGGTGCTGCGGTCGCTGGCACCTGGTCGTGGCGCGGGTCGCTCTCAAAGACCAAGCCCAGCGCATCGGCGCGCGCGTTATCGGCAGCAATCTCCCGGTCCACATCCTCGGCGTCATAGCCAAAGGAGGAGATTGCTTCCGAGCGCGACAGCAGCCCGGCGCG
>JANPNT010000131.1:0-2720 GCA_031427655.1 Burkholderiales bacterium | reverse complement strand
AATTTTGTAGGGGCGAAAATCGGGCTTTCTGGGCGACAGATTGCTGTTTTGAGTGCTGGGGCGATCGCGATTTGTTTGGTTTTGACCGATGTTCTGACTCGACTGATTTTGGGCACCCAAGGACAAATACCGGAGTCTCGTGCCAAAACGAAGCGCGCAACAGCTTTGGCGACGACCGTGTGTTCATCGAAAAGTTTGTTGAAGAACCACGCCACATCGAAATTCAAGTGCTCGGCGATGCGCACGGCCACTGCGTTTACCTGCACGAACGCGAATGCTCCATCCAGCGCCGCCATCAAAAAGTGATCGAAGAAGCGCCCAGCCCTTTCCTTGATGAAGCCACGCGCAAAGCGATGGGTGAGCAGGCCGTGGCGCTGGCCAAAGCGGTGAACTACCAGTCGGTTGGCACGGTGGAATTTGTGGTGGGCAAAGACAAGAGCTTTTTCTTCTTAGAAATGAACACGCGCCTGCAAGTGGAGCACCCCGTCACCGAGGCCATCACCGGTTTGGACCTGGTGGAACTGATGATTCGCGTGGCCGCCGGTGAGGTGCTGCCGTTCAATCAAAGCGAGATCAAGCGCAACGGCTGGGCCATGGAATGCCGCATCAACGCCGAAGACCCGTACCGTAATTTTTTGCCCAGCACCGGGCGCTTGGTGAAGTTCACACCACCCGCTGAGAAAGACGGCGTGCGTGTGGACACCGGCGTGGTGGAAGGCGGCGAAATTCCGATGTACTACGACTCGATGATCGCCAAGCTCATCACCCACGGCACCGACCGCCTGGACGCGATTCGCAAAATGCGCCGTGCCTTGAACGGCTTCGCGATACGCGGCATCAGCTCCAACATTCCCTTCCAAGCGGCCTTGCTGGCGCACCCGAAATTTGTGTCCGGTGACTTCAACACCGGCTTCATTGCCGAGCACTTTCCTACTGGCTTTTCGGCGGCTTCGGTGGTCAGCCCCGAGCCTGATTTTTTGCGTGTGTTGGCAGCCGTGGCCAACCGTTTGCACTTGGAACGCGCCACCGGAATTTCAGGCCAGTTGCCGGGGCATGAGTTTGAAATTGGCGATGCGTTTGTGGTGGTCACGCGTGACGGTTCGCAGCCGCCGCTGCACTTGCCCATGACAGTGAACCTGCAGGGCAAGCGCGTGGATGTGGACGTGGCGGGCAAGCTCTTCGTTATTGAACTTGCTGCCGATTTGCGCGACATCGTGATTGCAGGCCGTTGCAACGGTGAGCCCTTCGTGGCGCAAATCGAGCGCAAGGGCTTGGCCTATCGCGTGAGCTACAACGGCGCACAAATCGATGCCAAAGTTCTGAGCCCGCGCGCTGCCGAGCTGAGCTCGTTGATGCCTTTCAAAGCACCGCCCGATTTGTCAAAATTTTTGCTGTCACCGATGCCGGGTTTGCTGGTGGAGGTGGCTGCTGTGGTTGGTCAAAAGGTGCTGGCCGGTGAGCGCTTGGCGGTGATCGAGGCGATGAAGATGGAGAACATTTTGCTGGCCACGCAAGATGGCGTGGTGGCGGAGGTGGCGGCGAAGAAGGGGGACAGTCTTGCTGTGGATCAGGTGATTGTTAGGTTTTGTTAGCCCCCAGGTCGCGCTCGCTCCTGCCTCCCGAGGGGGCGTCTCCCACTGGACTGGCAAAGCCGGCTCCACGGGAGTTGCTTGATGGCCGCGTCGCGTCGCGTCGCTGCGCTTGCTTGACCCAGGTTGCAAACCAACTTGTTTACCCTGAGCCCGCCTCTCCGGTCAACTTAAGCTTGTCGAAGGAAAGTCCGCTCAACCCAGAAGAAAGCCCCCATGACCCCACGTCCCTTCAAAGTTTTAGGCATCCAACAAATCGCCATCGGCGGCACCGACAAAGCGCGCTTGCGCAATTTGTGGGTCGATATGCTGGGCCTGCAAGTCACCGGCAACTTCGTCAGCGAGCGCGAGAACGTGGACGAAGACATTTGCGCCATCGGGCACGGTGTTCACAAGGTCGAGGTGGACCTGATGCAACCCATCGACCCCGACAAAAAACCTGCGGTTCACACCACCCCGCTCAACCACGTCGGCCTGTGGATTGACGACCTGCCACGCGCAGTCGAATGGCTTACCGCCAACGGTGTTCGATTCGCCCCGGGTGGCATCCGCTTGGGTGCTGCGGGCTACGACATTTGCTTCTTGCACCCCAAAAGCAACGATGAATTTCCGATTGCGGGCGAGGGCGTGTTGATTGAGTTGGTGCAAGCGCCTGCTGATGTGATCGCGGCGCTTTCTGCTTGAAGCAGGCGTAGCTTCAAACCGCCACCGGCGCCTTGATGGCCGCATGCGGCTCATAGCCCAGCCACTCAAAATCGTCGAACTCGTAGTCAAAGATGGAAACTGGTCTGCGCTTGATGTTCAGCGTCGGGTAGGCGCGCGGTTCGCGCGACAGTTGCAGGTCAACTTGCTCCGTGTGGTTGCTATACAAATGGCAATCGCCGCCGGTCCAAATGAAGTCACCCACCTGCAAATCGCACTGCTGCGCCACCATGTGCGTCAGCAGCGCGTAGCTGGCGATGTTGAACGGCACGCCCAAAAAAATGTCGGCGCTGCGTTGGTAAAGCTGACAGCTCAGTTTGCCGTCGGCCACGTAGAACTGAAAGAAGGCATGGCAAGGCATGAGGGCCATTTTTGACAGCTCCGCCACGTTCCAGGCACTCACGATGATGCGGCGCGAGTCGGGGTTGG
>JANPNT010000130.1:0-1890 GCA_031427655.1 Burkholderiales bacterium | reverse complement strand
GCCTGAGATCATCGACTTACTGGCCGCGGCACGTCGGCTCGGACCTGAGCCCGGCCTGAACGGCAGGGTCTTCGAGATGTTGTTCGGTCTGATCGCCTGTACAGGCATGCGCGTTTCTGAAGCAATCGGATTGCACAACAGCGATGTGGATCTACAGCGCGGCCTGCTGACGATCCGTCGGACGAAGTTTGCCAAGTCGCGCAATGTGCCGATCCATTTGAGTGCAGTGTCAGCGCTTGGCAAATATCGCTGGATACGCGATCTGGCTGGCGCCACGCAGGATGAGGAGGCGCCGTTCTTTCCCGATCCTCGATTGCGGCGCCACGGCAAGCCGCTTGATCAACGTCATGTCGAGCGGGTCTTCGAGGGGCTGAGAAAGGAGCTGGCCTGGGTCAACCGCGGCACCCACCACGCACCCCGTATTCACGATCTGCGCCACACATTCGTCGTACGTCGCATCCTGCTATGGCAGCAGCAAGGAATCGACGTAGATCAAGCAATGTTGGCATTGTCAACCTACGTTGGCCACGCGAAAGTGAGCAACACCTATTGGTACCTGCAGGCGGTGCCGGAGCTCATGGCGATCGCTGCACAGCGCTTCGAGGACTATATGCCGGAGGTCTGCGATGTCTGAACGCACCTCTCAACCACCGTCATTCCCAGCCATCGTGCAGCAGTTTTTTACCGACTACTTGGTGGCGCAGCGCGCCGTCAGTCCGCGCACTGTGGCGTGCTATCGCGATGCGATCACGCTGTTCCTTGACTTTGCCAGTAAACGGCTCGCCAAGGTGCCGACGGCGATGCAGCTGGCCGACATCACACCGGAACTGATCCTGGCCTTCCTCGCCCATCTTGAGCAAGAACGAAACAACTCGATACGAAGCCGCAATCTGCGCCTGACAGCACTGCGCGCACTCTTGAGGTTCGCCGGTCGGCGGGACGTAACGGCACTGCACATAGTCGAACGGGCGATGGCCGTGCCGATGAAGCGCTTCGAGCGACCGATGCTGGGCTATCTGACGCGGCCGGAGATGCTGGCGGTAATTGGGCAGCCCGGTGAAAGTTGGACCTCGCAGCGCGACCATTTGTTGCTGGTGATGCTCTATAACACCGGGGGCCCCCGTATCCGAGATCGTCGGGGTGCGTGTCGCAGACGTCGTGCTTGATGGCGCAGCCTGTGTTCATCTTCAGGGCAAGGGCCGCAAACAACGCTCCGTTCCGTTGTGGAAATCGACCGTCTTGGAAGTTCGTGCATGGTTGCGTTTGAACCCGCAGTTGCGCGGCCTGACGCCACTGCTGCCCAACCGGGACGGGCACGCGATGACGCGATGTAATGCGGCACAGCGTCTGGCACTGGCGGTTGAATGCGCAACCGCCAAGCAGCCGAGTCTGGCCGGCAAGCGGATCTCGCCACACACGCTGCGTCACTCGACGGCCATGCACCTGCTGCAGTCAGGTGTGCCCTTCAACGTCATCGCCCTATGGCTCGGCCATGAGAATGTGAACACAACGCACTAATACGTAGAGGCTGACCTGACCATGAAGGAAAAGGCCCTTGGAAACATCGAGGAACCGGATACAAAACTCAAGCGCTTTCGCGCATCGGACTCACTGATGAGGTTCCTGGAAGGGCTGTGACTATGTGAAGCTGTCATCGGCCCTTGCTGCCGTCCGCTGCAGGGGGCTTGACGGCGACAATTTACCTGCCTATACATATTCACGTTCTACGCATAGTCGCCGGAATACGCATGCAGTACATAAAGCCGGGCATGGTGCCAAGTGTTGCCAATTGGCAGGTAGGGGCCACGGCCGATGGCGCAAGACATGTACGCCATGAAATTGGCCGCGATCGCATAGGGGTTGGCTTCTGTGCCTTCACTGCCAGCTCTG
>JANPNT010000129.1:0-2405 GCA_031427655.1 Burkholderiales bacterium | reverse complement strand
GCGGGCTATTTCCAGCCAAAGGACAACAGCGCGGCTTGCCAACTGCTCACGCTGCTGGCGCGGCTGCAGGATGCCGAGCACATCGACGCCATGGTCAGCGGGATCGCGCGCGACCAATTGGATGCCATTTTTAACGCATTTGTTCAGGCTGACAGCTCAACAAGCCGTCTCTCTGGCGGCGCGGGGCTGGGCCTGTCGATCAGCGCGCGACTTGCCGAGTTGATGGGCGGGCGCATCGAGGTCGACAGCAACCCTGGGCAGGGCAGCGAGTTTCGTTTGCGCGTGCCCATGACTGCGGCCACGCGCGAACAGGCAACCAACACAACGGCTCCACTGTGCGCCATCCCAAGCGCCATGCGCATCCTTATCGTGGATGATCACGCGCTCTCGCGCGGCATTCTGCAGCGCACCTGCGCGAGTTTTGGCTGGCAGGCCAAGGCAGTCGACTCCGGCGCAGCCGCGCTGGCCGAGCTGCAGCGCAGTGCGGCACACGATGACGCGCTCGAAGACGACTATGACCTGTTGCTGCTGGACTGGCGCATGCCGGGCCAGGACGGCCTGGCGATGCTGCGCCAAGCCTATGCCACGCCCGGAATGGGCCTGCCGTTGGTGATTCTGATGGCCCCGATCTTCGACCTCGAAGCGGCCGTTGCGGCCAGTGACGACCTGAACCTGGACGGCATCGTGGCCAAGCCGGTGACGCCCACGAGCCTGCGGGAGGCGATCAAGCGGACCTACGCGGGCGAATTGACGGCCCCCCTGCCCCACGCGGCGAAGACCGACCGACGCCTCTCTGGCATGCGCCTGCTGGTGGCCGAAGACAACGCGCTCAACCAGGAGGTGATCGAGCAGATCCTTTCGCGCGCGGGTGCCGATGTCGTGATTGCAGCCGACGGCCTGGCGGCGCTGGCCGCGCTCAAGGTGCCTGGCGCGCGTTTTGATGCGGTGCTCATGGATATTCAGATGCCGGTGATGGACGGCTACAGCGCCACGCGGGCCATTCGCGAGCAATTGGGCATGACGGAGCTGCCGATCATCGCGGTGACCGCCTATGCCCGGCCCGAAGACCGGGAGAAATCCCGTCTGGCCGGCATGGTCGGGCATTTGGTGAAGCCGATCAATGTGGACGATTTGCTCGACATTGTGAGCACCCAGCGCTCAGCGCAACCGGGAGCCCCAGCAACAGCTGCTGCGACTCACCAGGCGGGCAAGCGCGAAGGGGCGGCCACCGCGCTGGCCATCGAGTTGGCAGGGCTTGATGTCGAAACCGCCCTGCTCTCATTCGCCGCCGACGCAGCGGTGTATGGGGCGCTGCTGCGCAAGTTCGCCGTGCAGCACGGCCAGGATGACGAGACGGCACGCCGTCTGATTGGCGCAAACGACGCCCCCGGCGCGGCGCAGGTCATGCACAAGCTCGGTGGCATTGCGGGCTTTTTGGGGGCTGCCGAGGTGGTGCGTCTAAGCGCTGCGCTAGAGCAAGCCCTGCTTGAGGGCGATGCGGGGGCCACAGCGGTACTACTGGAAGAATTGCAGCAGGCCATGCAGACGGTCAGGGCCTCAATCGAGAAGTTTGAAGCCATGCAAGGGGCCAAAGACACGTTTTGATTCACCGCGACAAATCAAAATCCCTCCCAAATCACCTCGGATCCGTCATCGTCAAAGACGATTTTCAGGTCTTGCGTGCAGTTGCTTTTGTTCGAAAATTTGAACAGACGCGAGCGTCCATTGTCCAGATAGCCGTCTCCCATGCTGTTGTTGGTCAAAAACACCAGCGTCTTGCCCGACTCCGGGTCTTTGAATTTCACCCGGCGCAAATGTTCGGGGTAGTCGCGTCTGACGTAAAAGCCATTCAGTGCGATGCGCTGATCGCAGATCACATCGGTTGCTCTGTCTGTTGCACTCGAGTAGACACGGCGGGCGTTCATGCCGCGCTTGGCGCGGGTAACGAAGAACGCGCCGCCTTGGTCGAACGAAATGGTGCCCAATCAAAGAGACTCAAACACAAGTCGATGGTGGTGGAGTCCAGTGCGCAGACGGTGGCATCGAGATCAACGCTCATGGGCTCTTTGACGTAGAGCCCCCTGGCCTTGGCAATCAGGCGCATGGCCAGCGCGTGGTAAATGCGCCAGTCCCGCAGATTCAAGGCATCGGTCAAAGTCGAACGAGCGGGCACGTTCTTCAGGCCCATGTGAAACAGCTTGGCTTGATTGGAAGTGAGGCACACCTCGATGTCGCGCAGCGATTCGCGCCAGGTCAGTTGCGCAAACGCCATGATGCGAAACACATCGGCACAACTGAGCGTGCGAACGCCAGCGTCGCCGTTGTGGCGTTCAATGATGCGACCAAAAGTTTTCCATGGCACGTGCTCCATGACTTGTGCAAAAAGCGTCTTGCCGGTGTTCATG
>JANPNT010000128.1:0-3102 GCA_031427655.1 Burkholderiales bacterium | reverse complement strand
TCATTAATATTAAAACGCCATAAATTGCCTTCTAAATCGCCACCATACACAAAAGTAGACAAGTTATTTTTATTGGGATTAACACCAATTGAATGCTGGACCCGTCATAGGCGTAAGCAATGTTTGCCTGCAGCGCCCTGCCCGCCTGCATGCCACCGATGGCAATAAACGGCTTCCAGCCCTGGATGTCGGCCAGCTCGATGTTCAGGAACCCATGCGGCTCGAATACAATTTTGCCGTGCGGGGTGTGCGGCGCAATCGTGGCATCCCACTCGCGGCAATATTCGATCTTGGCTGCCCATGGCGCCATGCTGCCCGTTCGTCGCGGTACCGGCTGTGTAGCGACCATGCTGCACGAAGTACTTCTGCACCGCCGCCGGGTCATTGCTGGCACGGTCACTGAGCATCGCAGCCCACTCGCGGTCAAAGTCGATCAGTTCCTTGGCAACGGCTTGTCGCTCTGCGCAGTAGGTGTAAAGCAGGCTGGTGTGGCTGCGCCCTTGCAGCACGGCAGCGAGCTTCCAGCCGATATTGAAGGCATCTTGCATGGAGACATTCATGCCCTGCCCTGCTTTGGGGCTGTGCGTGTGACAGGCATCGCCTGCAATGAAAATTCGCGGCAGTTGCGGTGACTTGTGATCTTGCACCCCATCATCGAAGCGGTCGCACAAGCGCTGGCCAATCTCGTACACCGACCACCAAGGGACTTCTTTGACCTCCAGCGTGTACGGGTGAAAGATGCGCTGGGCTGCGGCAATCAATTGCTCAAGGGTGATGTTGCGCCCCGCGACGCGCTCGTTGTCGGCCAGCTTGTCCATCTCCACATAAATGCGAACCATGTAGCCGCCTTCGCGCGGAATAATCAACAGACTGCCCTGGCTGGCAGATTGGATCAGCGACTTGAAACGCACATCAGGAAAGTCGGTGTTGACCAGCACATCCATCACACCCCAAGCGTGGTTGGCCGAATCACCCTTGAGCGAGAGCCCCATCGATTGACGCACGCCGCTTCGCGCGCCGTCGCAGCCGACCACGTAACGGGCGCGAATGGTTTCGAGCTTGCCCTTGCGGCCCCCCATACCATCATCATCCTGTCGCTCGAACTGTGCGGTGACCGGATAGGGATTGGATTCGTCGGCGTCTCGCACCAACGTTGCAAGACGGCGGCTGTAGTGCGGCACAAGTCGCGTGGCCGAATTCTTCATCGTCTCAAGGTAGAAGTCATGCACCCGGGCTTGATTGAGAATCACATGCGGCATGTGCGAGAGGCCTTCTTCCACATCCACCACGCGACCACTGCGCACACTGCAGCTTCGGTCTGCACCCGCAGACTCATCAGGCTTCCAAAAGGTCGTCTCATTCACCCAGTAAGCCTCTTTCAAGACGCGGTCTGCAAATCCAAACGCTTCAAACATTTCCATCGTGCGGCAAGCAATGCCATCCGCCTGACCCAACTGCAAGGGCGCGGGTTTTTGCTCGACGATGACGGTGTGGATATTGGGAAAAGCCGCCAATTGCGCCGCCAGCGTTAAGCCAGCAGGGCCGCAACCCACGATCAAAACATCAGCGTTGCTGGGCAAAGCGCCCGCTGCATTGCTGTGCGCGACAGGCGCATCAGCATTGAGCAGCCCAGGATCACCAGCTCGAAATCCGTTGAGATGAAATTGCATGTTTGTCTTCGGTCTCGTTGAATCTCAGACGGTTACCACATTTGTAGTACAGAATCAACAAAAATGAACCCGCAGGTTCATTTTTAGCAGAAAAACCGGTCAAATCACCAAATTATGATAAAAATCATGCTCTAGCCTCCGAATAACATGCTATGTATGCTTCTTATTTAAGAGCAAAATGATGCCCCGCACCGCTGTACCCCTGTGGCCTTAGCCCCAGCATCGCCAGCCTGGCGTAGTGCAATTTGAAGTTACCGCGCTGCAAAGCAATACATCAGCCCATCACCACCCGTGCCTTTGAGCGCAGTTTGGCTGCAACCACCACGGGACTGGTGTGATGAATTCCACGACGTTGCCCAGGCGTCGGCGGTCGGCCCCACGCGGTCATGGTGGCCCACAACCGCTACGCCCTCAGCGCCGCTCTTGGTCCAATTTCCTCACGTCATGTCAGGATCGCCAGCCGCGAAGGCGGTGCCATCGGCGCGGCTGCCGGTCAGGATGTCGTGCCGATTGGGCGTATCGCCCCGCCCAGAAACAAGGTCACCTTTTTCCGACAGGGCGTTAGCCTTGGTGATGCCGTTGTTGGCGCTGTGCAAATCGGCCACATTGCGGGCAATCAGTGTCCGCTTGGCGTTGTGCCAAGGGCCTTGGCCGATGCGGTCTCGGGCATTGATGTTTTGTGCACCGTCTTTGGCCTGGGTGCTCAAGTAGGCGCGCCAAGTCCCGCCGCCTGCGCTGGCCCCTGCGCCAGCCGTAGTCGCCAGTTTTTGACAATGCGCATCCGCACCCGCAAGCCCACCCATGTCTGCCCCATTGCCTACCCCCACGCTGGTGACAAAAAATGTCATCGGGATAGGGGAGTTGCCTGCCGTGGTGTCAGAAATCGTGCCAGCGCAGGCCCCCAGCAGGCCTGCGGCAGCCACACACAAACTTAAATGGGTCAAGGACGTTTTCATGATGTCGCCTATTGGTTAAAGAATAATTGCGGCGGGGAAGTCCCGGCGCATACTTGACTGTACATCGGCATCCGGACATTTGCGGGGCGGTTTACTCCCCCGTAATTTTCCCCACAAATCTGGCGATCAATTTACCCAGTTCAGCCGGAATTTTGTCAGCTGGCAGCACGAAATCAACGCAACCCGCCGCTTGAGCGCTCTGAGGCATGCCGCTGACTTCGGCAGAATTGTCTTGGGCAAAGGTTGTTCCCCCCGCTGCCTTGATACGCTTGCAGCCCTCAGAGCCGTCACCGTCGTAACCTGAAAAAACAATGCCAATCGCACGCGGGCCCATGGCGGTTGCAAGTGACGTAAAAAATATATCGACCTGTGCGTTCCTACGGGTGCGTGGGGAAACGACTTTAAGGATCCCACCTTCCAGTAGAAGATCGGCATTGCCAGGTATCACATAGACCTGATTGGCCCGTATCGTCATC
>JANPNT010000127.1:0-17962 GCA_031427655.1 Burkholderiales bacterium | reverse complement strand
GAGCATCGGGAAAAAGCGCTGGTAAGCGTCCGCCGCGATCATCACGGCTTTGTAGCCCGCGATGTTGGCCTGCGACGAGAGCACGTCCATGCTTTGGGCGCGCGTGGTGCGCGGCGCGGCTTCGAGCGCAAAGCTGGTCAGACCTGCACTGGCCATGCGCTGCAAGCCCTCGCGATCAAACGGGTTAAGCATGCCGACCAAGGCCGCGCCCGATTTGAAATGCGGCATTTCGGCGTCGCTGGGTGCACGCACTTTCAGCACCAATTCGCAGCCGAAAGCACCGGCCGCATCGGTCATTTCTGCACCGGCCGCTACGTAAGCTGCATCCGTCACGCTGGCTCCTGTGCCCGCGCCCAATTGAACCTTGATGGTGTGGCCTTGGGCCTTAAGTTTTTTCGCCGTTTCAGGCGTCAACGCCACGCGCGACTCGCCTTGCGCTGTTTCCAGCGGAACCCCGATCAACATAAATGCTTCCCCTCATGACGCCGAGCGCCTGATTGTTTTTGACAGTGTTTTGACGCGTTGTTAGTTCCGAGGCGAGCTTACACAAAGATCGGCGCTTGACACTTGGGAGCGGCACTGCGCAGCCGTCCCGGGTGAGACAGGCCAGTGCACTTGACGGTTCAAGCGCCAACCCAAAGCCAACAATCCAACGGCGAACATCGCGCAGGTGGCGGGCTCAGGCACGGGTTTCACCGGCCCCACACCAGCGACCACCCCCACGCCGACGTCGGACAAGATGTCCAAGTCCGTGCTCGACACGGTGTAGCGCGTGCCGCGATCAAATTGCACGCCGTTCATCAAGTGGGGCACCGAACCCGCGCCAGGCCCGGGCAAATTACCGACATGAACAAGGCCCAAGGCCGCGCGAGTTTCAGGGCGTTCGATGACACGCGACGAGGCAGGAGATGCATGCAAATCTTTGTTTTTCTTGACGTGGACGGTGGTGGCGATTCGTGATTTTTTCAGCCACCGAAGGCAGCGAAAAAGTCCAAGCGACTCCCTTGTTTTGGGGCATCCCGCAGATCGGGGGTTGCTGGTGAGGGCAGGCGATCAGGCTGCGTTGGCGGTCAGGCTTTCATAATCGAAGCATGAGCCGCCCCTGGAAACCCAGCGTCACCGTTGCTGCCGTCATCAGCCGCACGCTGAACGACGTTCAGCAGTTTTTGTTAGTGGAGGAACACACCCCCGAAGGCTTGAGGTTGAACAACCCGGCCGGCCACCTGGACCCTGAGGAGTCACCGCAGCAAGGCGTGGTGCGTGAGGTGCTGGAAGAAACCACGCGCAGCTTCACGCCCACTTGTTTGGTGGGCACTTACCTGTCGCGGTTCCAGCGCCCCGCCACTGGCGACGACATCACCTATGTGCGCTTTGCGTTTGCGGGAACAGTGGGCGAACCCGATCCCACGCGCGTGCTGGACCACGGCATCGTGCGCACGTTGTGGTTGACGCTGCCTGAACTGCGCGTCACCACCGCACGCCACCGCAGCCCGTTGGTGCTGCGGTGCGTGGAAGACTTTGTGGCGGGTCACTCCTGGTCATTGCAGTCAATCACCACGGACGCGTCCGTGTACGCTCTTACGCCCCCGAAGTGAAGCGCTGATCAGGACGTCGTTACTTCGCGGCCACCGCCGCCGCACCGGCCATGGCCACAACTTCGTCTTGCGGCGCCGTCACGCCTGACACGCCAATGCCGCCGATGATCTTGCCGTCGAGCAAGATGGGCACGCCGCCCTGCAATGGTGTGGCGGCGCGCACGCCGAGGATGCGCAAGCCCGCGTTTGTCTGCAAAAGAAGTTTTTTTGGTTTGCACGGTCGCGCGCCAGTGCAACGCATGGGCGCTGTTGCCAGACTACGGGCATCAAGTCACGCCAACTAAAATTCGCGAATGAAACTTCAACGCATCGTGGTGGGCTTGTCAGGCGGCGTGGACTCGGCGGTGACGGCGCATTTGCTCAAGCAGCAAGGCCACGAGGTGGTGGCGATTTTCATGAAGAACTGGGAGGACGACGACGACTCCGAGTTTTGTTCGTCAAACATCGACTTCATTGACGCCGCCGCCGTGGCCGACGTGCTGGGCATTGAGATCGAACACGTGAATTTCGCGGCCGATTACAAAGACCGCGTGTTCGCTGACTTCCTGCGCGAATACCAAGCCGGGCGCACGCCCAACCCCGATGTGCTGTGCAATGCCGAGATCAAATTCAAAGCATTTTTAGACCACGCTATGCGTTTGGGCGCTGAGAAAATTGCCACCGGGCACTACGCCCGAGTGCGCGAAAAAGCAGGTGCGTTTGAATTGCTCAAAGGCTTGGATCCGCTAAAAGACCAAAGCTATTTTTTGCACCGACTGAATCAAGCGCAGCTCAGCAAAACGCTGTTTCCCGTGGGTGAGTTGCCGAAAACAGAGGTGCGCCGCATTGCCGAAGATGCCGGCTTGCCAAACGCCAAAAAGAAAGACAGCACCGGCATTTGCTTTATTGGCGAGCGGCCGTTTCGCGAGTTCTTGAACCGCTATGTGGCCAACACACCGGGGCCGATTGAAGACGACCGTGGTCGCGTGATTGGTCAGCATGTGGGCTTGAGTTTTTACACGCTCGGGCAGCGCAAGGGCATCGGCATTGGCGGTTTGAAAGACGTGGGCGCGGTGCGCGGGGGCAATGAACACACGCCGTGGTTTGTGGCGCGCAAACACATGGCAAGCAATACCTTGTATGCGGTGCAAGGGCATGACCACCCGTGGTTGTTGTCAAACCAGCTCAGCGCGGATGACGTGAGCTGGGTGGCGGGTCGTGCGCCCGAAGCGGGCATGCTCACGGCGAAGTCGCGCTATCGCCAACTAGATGCCGCCGCGCATTTCACGGCGGGCGAAGAAGGTGCATTTGGCTTGCACTTCCCCAGCCCGCAATGGGCGGTCACGCCAGGGCAATCGGCGGTGTTGTATGACGGCGAAGTGTGCTTGGGGGGTGGTGTGATTCAATGACTGCAATCGTGCCGAACGAGCGGCGAAACCACATTGCGGTGGCCCATTCCTGTATCAACATGGGGATAGCCAAATGCAGCAGCCGGTAGAACAATGGCGTCTAGAGACTGCCTTTGATTCTCAATACCGGCGCATCGCGCGAGGGAGACTGTTCATGAGATTGACGCCTGTTCGATTGATCACCGTATTCGAAGTTCGTTCGGCCCAATTTTCGGTCGCGCGTTCCTGGTCTTGGGGTGCTGTGACCTTTGCCGCGCTGCTGTGTTGCGCCAGCTTCGGTGCTCGCGCCGACGCCAGCACAGACGCGGCCACGGTTGACCGCTTGGACGCCCTTCAGCGTTTGGTCAATGAGCAAATCGCACGCATGGAAACCTTGAAGCGATCCGTTCAACAAGAAGAAACCAGCCTCAGCGATTTGCGACGCGCCCTGCGAGCGGAGTTGTTGGCGTCGCAGCGCGCACGCGGCGTGGCACCATCAGACACGGTGGCGCAAGCGGACACCAATGCACCGCAGCCGGTCGGTCAAGCGCCCGAAGCAGAAGGCCGAGCCCCGGCGGTGGCACCGATCTTCGAGCAAGCTGGTGTGCTCACGCCCAAGGGGAAAAAAGTGCTGGAGCCGTCGCTTCAGTATTCTTACTCTTCAAGTAACCGGGTGGCCTTGGTGGGCTACACCGTGATTCCAGCCATCTTGGTGGGTGTCATCGATGTGCGTGAGGTCAAGCGCAACACCTTTGCGGCTGCGTTAACGGGCCGCTACGGCTTGACAAACCGCTGGGAAATTGAGGCGCGCTTGCCTTATGTACACCGGTCTGACGCCAGCATCGGGCGTGAATTTTTGCAGGGGTCAGCCAACAATGCCGTCTTTAATGCCAATGGCAGCGGCATCGGCGACCTTGAAGTCACTGCACGACACCAAATCAACGACGGCGGCATCGACAAACCGTTTTTAATCGGCAGCCTGCGCTTCAAATCTCGCACCGGCACCGACCCGTTTGATGCGCTCACCACGCGCAACATCACCGGGCTGCGCGACGGGCTGCCCATCACCTTGCCCACAGGTTCAGGTTTTTACGGTTTGCAGCCTGCCTTGACGGCCTTGTTCGCGTCCGACCCGGCAGTGTTCTTTGGCACCGTGAGCTACTTGCACAGCTTCGCCCGCTCGAACGTGATTAGACAAACCGATGGCGGCCCTGAAGACCTCGGCAAAATTCAACCCGGCGGCGTGTTCGGTTTTAACTTTGGCATGGGCTTGGGCTTGAATGAAAAGTCGTCTTTCAGCGTTGGCTATGACCACAGCTCGGTGGGCAAAACCTTGCAAAACGGCACCGCCGCAGCCGATGGTGTTCGGTTGCAGCTGGGCACTTTGCTGCTGGGCTATTCGTACCGGTTGAATCCGCAGCGAACCTTGAGCGTTTCACTTGGTGCGGGCTTGACGCGAGACACGCCGGATGTGACCTTGACGGTGCGCATGCCGATCACGTTCTGAGGCGTTTTCTAAAGCCCGCCGCTGAGCCGCGCGGGCAACTCAACGGCGCAGTGAATCGATCAGCGAGCTGCGCAGGTTGTTTTGCAAGTTCAAATCGCGCAGCGCGCCCAGGCTGTTCGCCGTCGCGTTAATCACCGTGATGTTTTGAATCTTCTGACCATCGAGGGTGTTTTGCACCACGGTGCCGATGGCGTTGGCGTTCAGCCCGACGCCCGAAGCCGAGGAAAACGCGCCGCCCGCCACGCTGTTGCCCGCGCCACTTTGGATCAGCGCCAGCGACCCTGGGGTCAAGGCTTTGGCGTCGATGCTGCTGGTGACGCGTCCGGTGTCTGAGATGTTCAAGCTGGTGGTGGTGACCAAGCTGCCGTTGATGTAAACCGCACGTTCAATGCCGAAGGCGATGTTCAAGTTGTTCGTCACAAAACCGCCGCGCACGCGGTCGAGTGCGTTGTCGCGAACTGCCACGCGCTCGCCGCCGAATGGATTGACGCGAGCAGCCCGCGTCGTCCCAATTTCCTCAGCCCGAACTTTCTCTGCTCGCGCCAGCTCTGCGGCTTCAGCACGCGCGCGCTGTTTGATTCGCTTGACTTCCTGGCGTGCCGCAATCGCGGCCTTAAGGCTGGTGTCATCTGTTGCGGAATCAGCGGTCACGGCCTCCGCCGCATCAGGCGCGGTCATCACATCACCCAAGACGGCCAACACTTGTGCGCTTGGGGTCAGGCTTGGCGCTGTTGTGGGCGCTGTTGTGGGCGCTGTGAGGGGTGCTGTTGTGGAATTTTGTTCGGCTGTCGTCAGCGAGGCCGCCGCGATTGACGAAGCGCGCGGAGCCGGTGTGATTTCGACGGCTTCAATCAGCACCAGCGAAGGGAAGCGTATGGCTGCAAGCGTTCGCATCACGCGCTGAGCGGACGGCGTGACGACAATTTCTTGGTGCGGTGTCGGCTCAGGCTCGCGTGTCCATTCGGCGGGTCGGGAGCCGTCGGTCGGCGCTTTAATTGCGACGCGCCGTTTGCCGGTGGCGGTGCTTTGTTCGGCGCTTGGAAGGTACACCGAGGCAGCGGCCTGCGCCGCTGAAACAGTCTGCGTCGCAGGCGTCGTGAGGCCGTCGATCAGCGGTGCCGCGTTGGCGAGTTCCAGCGCATCAACGGCTGCAGCCTGAGCCGATGGCGGCAGCAGCGGTTCGTCTGCCAGCGCTGCGGCTGGCGTCTGCGTTTCCCGCCACGGTGGACTGAAATCATGGGGCGCAGCGGCCGACAAACTGAGTCCCAAACTGCCAAGGTGTGCATCGCGAATGCCGTTCAAGATCAACGGCCACTCTTGGGGGGCGGTCGGGTTGCGCACCCAGTCGCAGGCTTCTTGCGACGAGGCTTGGCGCTCGGCTGTGTCATGGGCTTTGCTAAAGACGTCGCACGGTGCGCCCGCGCAAATCAGCGAAATCAGCAGGGCGAGCTTGGTCGGTTCGTGGTTCACGCTGGGTTGTGTCGGTTAAAAATCAGATGGGCCCATGCGCGGTGTGACCACGTTGCTCAGTCCGTCGGAGCCGATCAGGCGGCGCAGCGGTGCAGAAGGCGAGGCTTGCCAATCGGCGGGCGAATTGAAGGCCACGATCGTTTGTCGATTCTTGGGCTGCTCGGTGATGACGAAGAGCACGCCATTGACCCAAGCGGCTTCAAATGCGGGAATCGTCATGGCGCGAGCGCCCCCGGCCGGGTCGCCGATCAGAACGCGGCCTTCCTGCACGCCTTTGACCACCACAAAATGGTTGTAACCCGCTTGGTTGATGAGCACCACCGCTGGCAGGCTGGCAGTCACCAGCTTGCCCAAAGGTTCTTCAAAACCGTCGGCCTGAAAACCCAGCGACTCCAGATATCGCTTCATGTCGAGAAGCGAAAAACCCTCCACTCGAATCTTGCCTTGGTCACCGTTCAGGAACATTTGCTCGAAGACTTTTTCTTCGGTCACAGCAAAGTTGTAGTGATGGGTGAGCAGGGTGGACAGCGCGGCCGAGCCGCAACTGAAGTCGTACTGCTGGCGCACGGTGGCCGCAAACTTCACTTCTTTGATCGTCTTCACCGGCACCGAATAGGAACCGCTGATTTGATAGGGCAAGTCCACCGTGCCCGCACTGACGGCACTGCTGAACCAAGCCAACACCGTCAAAAACCCAACCCAAGCGTGTTTCATTTCAGCTGCACGTTGACGATGGTCGAGTTTTGGATGAGCACGTTGTTGCCGGAGTTTTGCACCACCAGGGGCAAGCCACTCGAGCCGGAAAACGCGCCTTCACTGATCACATTCATGCCCGTGGTCAAGTTGCTGGCCACATTGTTGGACACGACGCCCTTCAACTGCGCGTCATTGAAAACGCGTTCGCCGCCGCGCTTGGCGTTGAGCGTGTTGTTGCTGACGGGCTGACTGCCGAACGGGTTGCTTGACGTTTTGGGGAGCACGCTTTTTACTGCGGCTGGCGCGTTGGGCGTGACCGGTTGGAGCGCCTCGTGAGCTACCGAAGCCGAGATCATCGTCAACGGCAACCCGGCCTGCGCTGCGCCTGAGCAACACATAACCGACAACACCGTGGCGTTGAAAAAAAAGAGGCGTTTGGCGCTGTTCATGATTTTTCCTTGGAGGCCAGACCTGCCGTGCTTGGCAGACCTGCCGGGCTTGGCAAAACTGAGTTAGCTGCTAAAAACGCGCCGCCAACCGAGGCTGGCGGCGCGATCTCTGCGCTTTACTTCTTACTTACTTGCCAACGTTCAGGTTGGCTTGCACGTTCACGCTTTGCTGGATGAGTGCAGCAATGCCCGTGTTCTGTGCAATCACCATCACACCGGCTGCGTTTTGTGCGGTGCCCGTCATGGTGTTGGACATGTTGAACATGCCAGCGTTGACGGAATTGCTGCCGCCTGCGCCACCCGCACCGCCTGCCGCGCCGTTCCCCACTGCGCCGTTGCCGGTGCCACCGGTGGACGCGCCACCCGTGCCGCCGCTGCCAGCGCCTGCCGATGCCGTGGCACCCGCACCGCCTGCACCGCCCGTACCGACTGCGCCGACCGCACCACTGCCTGCAGCACCATTGCCAGCTGTCGCGCTGCCGT
Source organism: Burkholderiales bacterium (assembly GCA_031427655.1). Taxonomy (GTDB): domain Bacteria; phylum Pseudomonadota; class Gammaproteobacteria; order Burkholderiales; family Burkholderiaceae_C; genus JANYJJ01. The sequence continues at coordinate 10,395 of JANPNT010000127.1, read as the reverse complement.
TGGTGGCTGAGGTTGACGAGCCGCCGTTGGTGGCACTGCCGTTACTGGCCGCTCCGCCTGCACCGCCGCCGCCAGCGTTATTGGTGGCTCCGCCTCCGGCTGCCGCCGTGGCAGTGGTCGCACCACCCGTGCCGGTGGTCGAGCCGCCGGTGGAGCTGGTGGTCCCAGAGTTACCACCGCTCGTGGCCATGGCCGCGCCACTGGTGGCTGCACCACCCGTGCCGCTGGCCGAGCCCGTGGCCGCGCCGCCGGTGCCGCTGGCCGTTCCAGTGGCTGCGCCGCCGGAGTTGCTGGCCGTGTTGGACGAAGCGCCCGCTGTTGCAGTGCCAGTGCCTGAACCGGCTCCGCCTGTCGCGCTGGCCGCCCCGGCCGTGCCTGCGCCTGCAGTGCTGGTGGCCATGCCGCCAGCGCCTGCCGCGCCGCCCGCGCCGCCCGTGCCGCCGTTCGGCGTGCCTGCGCCGCCGCCGCCGCCGCCGCCATTGCCACCGTTCCCACCATTGCCGCCGGTGGCTCTGCTCTCCCCGCCTGTGGCTCCGCTGGTTGAGCCCGCACCGCCGCCGTTGCCGGTGGCTGCGTTCCTGGCCAATGTGCTGGAGCCTTGGTCTGAATTGCTTCGGCCGCCCATCGATTCATTGCTGCCTCTGCCGTTGCCTGACAAGCTGGCGTTGTCCGCCCTGCCGTTGCCGCCGGACGCGTCGGTGGACGACCTGGCATTGCCGCTGGACTGGTTGCTCTCAGATGACGCCCTGCCCGCAGCGCCACTGACCTCGCCACCCGATGCTCGGGCATCGCCGCCGTTGCCGCCGCGGGCATCGCGGGCATCGCCGCCGCCGCCGCCGTTTGCTCCGGTGGCGCTGCCGTTGTTGGCACTGCCGTTGGTTGATGCGCCTGCGGTGGCGCTGCCGTTGGAGGCCGAGCCGCCCGAGCCGCCCGAGCCGCTGCCGCCTGCGCCGCCGGTGCCGTTGCCAGCGTTGCCGCCGTTGCCGCCAGTGGCATTTCCGCCGTTGCCGCCTGCGCCGTTGCCGCCGGTGGCATTGCCGCCCATGCCGTTGCCCCCAGTTCCGTTACCGCCCATCGCCCCGTTGGCACCAGCCGACGAGCCGGTGTTGTAAGCGTTGTTGCCAATGCCGTAGGTTTGGATGTTGGTAACGGTGCCAGTCAACTTGCTTTCGGCCACCGCTTTGCTGGTGTTGAAAGAGCTGCTCAGGTTGGAAGTGGCCGTGCTGCCGTTGTTAGCAGCGGCGGTGCCGCTGCCTGAAGCCGTGGCTGCGCCTGTGTTGTTGCGGTTGTTACCCGCACTCTTGTTGTTGTTTTGATCCGACTGATTTTTATTGTCAGACTGGTTCTTGTTGTCGGTGCTCTTGTTGTTGTTTTGGTCGGAACTGTTGTTCTGGTTGGCGGTGCCGTATTCATTGGCATTGGGACCTGCGCCCGTTTGCGTTGAAGTGGCGGTGGCCGTTTGAGCGCCCGCTGTGCCGATGCCGCTGTTGCCGTTGGTGGTGGGGTTGGCCAGCGCAGCGCCGAACGCCAAAGTAATGGCCGCTGCCAGTAGTGTCTTTTTCATCGAAATCTCCAGAAAGGTTGATGGGGTGAGAACTAATGGGAAAGGGCTCGTGGCCCATCCGACCTTTGTTCATGCAGCTTTGATACCTGCCACCTCGCCGGAGACATAAACCATTGATTTATATGGAGTTTTTTATAATTTGGAGCGTGTTTGGTTGGCCCGTCACCCGCAATTTGGCTTTGAATTCGTCACATATTTGTGACCCTGCCAGCTCCGTGCAGCGGAGGCCGTTGGAACTGGGAGCCGCTTGAGGAAATAGTTCTGTCAAATCAAGCACTTGCAAACGGGCATCCCTCAAATGGGGGTCTGTATCAAGTCCGATACGCGGGTAAACAAGACTGAGTCAAGAGGCGAATCGCGCGGCGCAGAAATCGGTGCCCGCGCGGCCTGAAGCGAATCTAAAGCGCCACAAACACAGCAACAAAAAAGCACCCCGAAGGATGCTTTTGAGGATGAGGGTGAGACGGGCGAAAAAATGTGCAGATCAGCCTCTCAATGAGTGAGGTCTGGGCTCATGCCGTGCTTTGCCATCAGGCGGTACAGCGTCATCCTTGAGACACCCAAATGCTTGGCAGCCTCCGTCACATTTTTTCCGGACTGTTGCAGGCTGACAGAAATGACTCCGCGCTCGGCGTGCGCACGCGCCGATTCCAAAGCATCCCAGCCTGACGACTGAGAAGGCTCCTCCAAACCCAAGTCGGCCGGGCTGATGAGGCGGCCTTCAGCCATCACCATGGCGCTGCGCACACGGTTGATGAGCTCGCGCACATTGCCTGGCCAGGCGTGCTCATCGAGCGCCAACATGGCGCGGCGGCTGAAGCCCTTGAGCTGGGCCGCTTTTTCGTTGGAGAACTGCTCAAAAAAGTGCGCCGCCAAAACCGCAATGTCACTTTGGCGTTCCTTGAGCGAAGGAACCTTCAGTTGCACCACATTCAAGCGGTAGAACAAGTCTTCTCGGAACCGGCCTTCGGCCACGGCTTTTTGAAGATTCACGTGCGTCGCCGCGATGACGCGCGCGTCTACTTGGATGCTCCGGGTAGAGCCCACGCGGTTGATGGTTTTTTCCTGCAAAAAGCGCAGCAAGTTGATCTGCAAGTCGAGCGACAGGTCGCCAATCTCGTCAAAAAACAGGGTGCCCCCGCTGGCGGCCTCAATCAGGCCGCGGCCGTCTGAAGTGGCCCCGGTGAACGCACCTTTGACATGTCCAAACAGCTCAGACTGAATCAGCGTGGCCTGAATGGCGCCGCAGTTCACAGCAATGAAAGGGCCGTCTGCACGCCCCGATTGACGGTGAATGGCCTGTGCAGTGAGTTCTTTGCCGCTGCCGCTGGGGCCGCAAATGAGCACGGGCGCATCTACCTTGGCCACCCGCTGAATTTGGCGATACAGGAGTTTGGCGGCGTCGCCATTGCCGATCAAGCTTTTGTCACTTCGAACGGGGCTGCCCGCCTTCGTGCTTTGGCGCAAGACCGCATGACCCTGTGCGTGGCCCAAGGTGCTGGCCATCTGACCCAGTCTCACGGGCAGCGTGTGGTGGTCAAACAAGTGGTCAACGATGAGGTCTTGGCAGCGCGAGGTGCCCAACAGCTCGCCGTCGAAAGCGCCCACCCATTCCACGCTTTGATGTGCCCGCAAGAAGGCATCTAAGGCTGCGCAGGCGCTGTCGTCAATCTTGCCCGGCACCAGCAGGCCTACTGCAAATGAGTGCTCTTGCAGCATGCGGTGAGCGCTGATCAGGTCATTGACTTCATGAAGTCGCCAACCTGCCGCACTCAACCCATCGGCCCAGTGGGTGTCGGAATAGCGCATCTTGATGCAGAGCAAGTTTCGCGCGGGAGCGGTTGCCGGTGGGAGCGTCAAAGCCCGGGCTTGGGCGGCCTCCGAGTCGCTTTTTTGTTCGCTCACTTGCTCAAGCCCTCGTGCGACGTTACTGCGAGCGCTGTTGTCACTGTTGCGATCTGTCATTTGACTTCCGTTGTCATCTGTTTTGCATGGCCATGCGTGCGAGCATTTGCAATTTCGCGGGCGCATCTGGAGATGCGTGCGCGCACTTGCAATTTCTTGCGCCACCACAGGCAACTGGTTTGCGGTCCGGTTTGAAGGCAACCTTTTTATTCCCCGCCGCAAAAAGCGAGCGGGACTGCAAATAGGACTGCGAAAAGCGATTGCAACGGGAAGTTAGCGTCTGTGAAGCGCCGCCACAACCCCTAACAAACACCTTGACCCTCCCGCATCTTGGGGATGACGCGCCGCGAAAATCGTGCACCTAGGCGCGGATTCAAACGGTGTTCGTGGCTGCCGGGTGCCCGATATCGTGGGCCTGTCAAAATTACGGTTCCGTGAACCTGCATCGTGAACCTGCATCAGCACCCATGACTTCACTTCCAGCATGCAAGGTTTTGGACACCTCACCCTTCAGGCTGATCGTGTTCGCCTGCGTTGCCGTTCTGCCGCCGCCAGCGCTGTGTGCCGAGTCGAGCCCAGCGCAACTGCCCGTCGTGGGTCTATTGGAAATGGAAGTGGGCGGCCTGCGTGTCCGCGCCGACGGTGCGCGGCGCGACAGCCTGCCGGTGCAACTCAGACTGGCGTTTTCGCCCGAATGGGGTTTGTTATTGGGCGGCGAAGTGCACGTGGTGAATTACGACGACGCGCGTGACGGCGCACCTTCTGCCAGCGGTGCCGGCGACACCACCGTGGTGTTGAAGCGCACCTGGGCCATTGACGACGCCACCGGTTTGGGGTTGGAGTTGGGCGTCCAGCTGGCCACCGCCAAAGACAGCATCGGCAGCGGCAAAACTGACACCGCTTTGAATGCGATTTACAGCAAAGACTTGGGCGCGGTGCACATGGACGTCAACCTGAATTTCACGCGTTTCGGTGTGGTGGATGTGGACACCGGACGCATTCAAACGGGTTTGTCGGCATCGTTCTCAACGCCCTTGAATGCCCAGTGGAGCGTCACAGCCGAGCTGTCGGGCACTCGCCGCAGCGGTGCTGACAGGACTCGCCAACTCTTGGGCGCGTTGAGTTACAGCCCGTCGAAACAACTCACGTTCGACATCGGCATGGCGCGCGCCGCCAAGCCGTCGCCAGGTGCCACCTCGTTGTTTGCAAACGTGGTGTTTCCGGTCGCTGTGCTGTGGTGATGTGCGGTGCTGATGCGCGCCTGCAATTTAGTGAACGGAAGCTTTGACCGTGGACATTGACCCTATTGAGTTGGCGCACACCGCCGAAGACGCCAGCCGCTCGAAAAAGTCGGCATGGCTCAACCCCGCGGTGGCCGTGGCGATTGCGCTGCTGGCCACCTTCATGGGCATCTGCAAAGTCAAAGACGACAACATCGTGCAAGGCATGCAGCAAGCCCAGGCCGACAAGATCGACCACTGGTCCTACTACCAGGCGCGGAACGTGCGCGAGGAAATCGCCAAGTCCACGCTGGTGCAACTGCGCTTGCAAGCCGCCGACAAACCGCCGGAGCGTCAGGCCGATTACGCCGCCGCCATTGCACAGTACGAGGCGCTGGCCAAAGACCAAAACAGCAAGAAGGAAGCGCTGCGCCTGCAGGCCATCAAGGACCAAGAAACTTACGACGCACTGAACTTCCGCGATGATCAGTTCGACTTGTCTGATGCGGCCATCGCGATAGCCATCTCCATGCTCGCCATCACCTCGCTCACACAGTTGTGGTGGTTGTTTGGGCTCAGCATGTTCCCGTCGGTGATGGGTGTGGTGATGGGACTGGCGGGTTTGATGGGCTGGGGCTTTCACCCGACGTTCATCATCAAACTGCTCAGTTGATACCGCTGCAAAGCCCACGAAATGTCGAGTTACCAAGCCACCATTCAATGGCATCGCCACGGCGATGTCTTCGCCGACAACCGCTACAGCCGTCGTCACACTTTGGCCTTTGACGGTGGCGCGGTGTGGGCGGGATCGTCGTCGCCCCAGGTGGTGGCCGAGCCCATGTCTGACGCCGCGGCGGTGGACCCGGAAGAGAGCTTTGTGGCTTCGCTTTCAAGCTGCCACATGCTGTGGTTTTTGGACATTGCGAGACGTGCGGGTTGGCTGGTGAACCGCTACCGCGACGAGGCCGTGGGCGTGATGGCACGCAACGCGCAGGGCCACATGGCGATGACGCTTGTGACCCTGAATCCTTTCGTTGAGTTTGGCGGCGACAAGCAACCCGATGTGGTCGAACTGAACCGGATGCACCATCAAGCCCATGCCGATTGCTTCATTGCCAATTCGGTGAAAACCGAGGTTCGCTGCGTCCCTGTGATGACGTGAAACCTTTGATCACGCGTTGTTCAATCTGACAAATACACTCACGCCGTGTACCTGCCTTCTCACTTCGAAGAATCCCGCCCCGAGGTCTTGCACGAACTCTTGTGCGCGCATCCGCTGGGTCTGTTGGTGACGCAAAACACGGCTGCAGACGCGAATGGTTTTCAGCCGCTGCAAATCGATTCCATCCCTTTTATGTTGGACGCCGCGCGCGGCCCGCACGGCACGCTGGTGGCGCACGTGGCGCGCGCCAATCCGATCTGGCAGGTTGCACGGAATGACGCTGAATCGGTGGTGGTTTTTCAAGGCGCGCAGGCCTATGTGTCGCCCGCTTGGTATCCCACCAAAGCCGAGACCGGCAAGGTAGTGCCAACCTGGAACTATGTGATGGTGGAGGTGCGCGGGCGGCTGCGCGTGATCGACGACGCCGCCTGGGTGCATCAATTGGTGTCCACGTTGACCGACCGCCATGAAGCGCAGCGTGCCTCGGTGCCCGGTGAAGCGCAGGCTTGGAAAGTCAGCGACGCGCCCAGCGATTACGTGGCCGCCATGCAGCGCGCCATCGTGGGCATCGAGATTGAAATTGCGTCCATCAAAGGCAAGTGGAAGGCCAGCCAAAACCGCAGTGCCGCCGACCGCGCGGGCGTGGCCGCGGGCTTGGCACGGATCGGCGAGGCCGACATGGCGGCGCTGTCGGGAGGCAGTGCCGGTTGAATCACGGGTTGCGCAGGTTAAAGAGTTGGCAGCGCCGGTTAGACAGCTGGCAGCGCCTGGGGGCGCGCGCCTTCATGGCCGCTTTGTTGCCCGCCGCCATGACGCAAGCCGCACCGCTCATCGCCGTCGAAGACAGCATGGCGCAGCGCGTGCAAGCCTGCACCGGCTGCCACGGCCCGCAAGGTCGCGCGGCGGCCGACGGCTATCAGCCGCGCATTGCGGGCAAACCGGCGGGCTACCTGTATCACCAGCTGATGAATTTTCGCGATGGGCGCAGGCCGTATGCGCTGATGACGCAACTGTTGGCACCTTTGAGCGACAGCTATCTGCGTGAAATTGCCGAGCATTTCGCCGACCTGGATGTGCCGTATTTGCCAGCGCCTCAAACCACCGTCAAACCCAATCCGATTGAATGGGCGCGCGGCGAAGCGCTGGTTCGGCGCGGCGACGCCGCTTTGAAATTGCCGGCCTGCGCGCAGTGCCACGGCGATGCGCTGATGGGCGTGGTGCCTGCCGTGCCGGCGCTGTTGGGTTTGCCGCGCGATTATTTGAATGCGCAGCTCGGTGCCTGGCGCACCGGCGCGCGTCACGCCGTGGCGCCTGATTGCATGGCGCAGATCGCGCAACGCTTGGCCCCCACCGACATCGCGGCGCTGTCGCTGTGGTTGTCGGCGCAGCCTGTGCCCAGCGCGTCAAAACCGGCGGCGAGCTTGCCAGCTGCGTTGCCGCAGGACTGCGGCGGCGTGACGGTGAAGATCGCGCCGCCATGAAATTGACGGCCATGCGCGTGGCGTCAGCTTGGGTCACGCTGTGCGTTCTGTTGTCGGCCATCGTGTGGTTTCTGAACGTGCGCGGTGAAGCGCCGTTGTCGTCCACCGCCATCGCAACCGATGCAACCGATGCACCCGAGCGCGTTGCACAAGGCGCTTACCTGGCCCGCGCTGGCAACTGCCAAAGCTGCCACACGCAGCGCGGCGGCGCGGCGTATGCGGGCGGGCGCGGCGTGCCCACACCCTTTGGTACGGTGTATGCGTCCAACCTCACCAGTCACAAAACACATGGCATCGGCGCATGGACACCTGACGAGTTTTGGCGCGCCATGCACCACGGCCGTTCGCGCGATGGACGCTTGCTGTATCCGGCGTTTCCTTATGCCAACACCACACTCATCACCCGCACCGACTCTGATGCGCTGCTGGCATTTTTGCGCAGCGTGCCCGCTGACAACCGCGCCAACACGCCGCACGACTTGGCCTTCCCTTTCAATTTGCAAGCTTCGTTGGCGGTGTGGCGCGCACTTTATTTTCGACCTGCGCAGCAAGTGCCTGACACGACCCAAAGCGCCGAGTGGCAACGCGGCGCTTACCTGATCGAAGGCCTGGGGCACTGCAGCGCCTGCCACGCCAACCGCAATCTCTTAGGCGCAACAACCGGCCCGCGCGACTTGGCGGGTGGCTTGATTCCTGTGCAGAACTGGTACGCGCCGTCGCTGCATTCCACGGCCGAGGCGGGCGTGATGGATTGGGACGCGCAGCATATCGTTGGTCTCCTGAAGACCGGAATGGTTGAACGCAACGGGGCTCTCTTCAGTGTTGCCGGACCCATGAATGAAGTCGTGCTCGGCAGCACCCAACACCTCAGCGACTCCGATCTGCGTGCCATGGCCGCTTACTTGCAAGTGCTGCCGCGCAGCGCCGTGCCTGAAGGGCCAAGTGCGTCGTCAGTGGCCCCGGCGGACAGCGAGTCAGCCGCCTTGCTCTACGCAAGTCACTGCGCGCAATGCCACGGCGAACAAGGCGAAGGCCGACGCACAGCCGACGGCAAGCAACTCGTCTACCCTGCGCTGGCCGGCAACCGCGCGGTCACTTTGCCCAGCGCAGCCAACTTGGTTCATGTGGTGCTGGAAGGCGGCTTTGCGCCTGCCACTGCGGGCAACCCGCGACCCTTCGGCATGCCGCCGTTTGCTACCGTATTGAGCGATGCGAACGTGGCGCAGTTGCTGACACATTTACGCCGCAGTTGGGGCCATCGCAGCGAGGCGGTGTCGACTTTGGAGGTGAGTCGCGTGCGCAATGGCCGGTGACCTGTTGGTTTGACTGGGCAACGGTAAGTTTGAGCCGATAAAGTCAACGTCTTAGGTTTTTGTTCGCATTCACGGAGCGTTTGCACCGCCGATTAATTTGCAGTCTGCTTTGCCTCCCGCGCAATTTCGCGCCGCCATCGCCTCGGTCATCATGACCATCCTGCTGGGCGCGCTGGATCAAACCATCGTCGGTGTGGCGGTGCCCACCATCGCGCGCCAACTCGGCGGGTTCGAGTGGATGGCGTGGGTGATTTCCAGCTACCTCATCGCCTCGACCGTGGTCACGCCGCTGTACGGAAAATTCAGCGACAACTACGGTCGGCGCAGCGTGATGAGCTTTGCCATCATTTTGTTTTTGCTGGCCTCGGTCGCTTGTGCGTTGGCGCAAACATTGCCGCAACTGGTGTTGGCGCGTGTGCTGCAAGGAGCTGGGGGCGGCGGGCTTATTTCCATGTCGCAGGCCATCATTGCCGACGTGGTGCCACTGCGCCAGCGCGGTCGCTTTCAGGGCTATGTGAGCGTGGTCTGGGCAGTGGCCAGCTTGCTTGGGCCAGTGGTGGGCGGCGTCTTGACGCAGTACCTTTCTTGGCCGTGGATTTTTTGGGTCAACCTTCCGGTGGGTTTGCTGGCGCTGTTTTTGGTGCGCAGGGCTTTGGGAAACATGACGCCCGCACAAGGCGCGAAACCACGTATCGATGTGCTCGGTGCGGTGTTGATGCTTCTGGCCTTGACGGCCTTGCTGGTGCCGATCACCCGTGTCGGTCAGGGAACACCGTGGAGTGACGCGCTCAACCTCGGCTGCTTGACCGCCGGCAGCATTTTGTTGGCCGCCTTCATCGCGCACGAGCGGCGACATCCTGACCCCATGGTGTCGCTGGCCATGTTTGAAAACAAGGTGGTGGTGGCCTGCTGCGCATTGGTATTCATCTGCTTTTTCAACTTCATCGCGCTGTCGGTGCTGGTTCCGTTGCGCTCACAGTTGGTGTCGGGTCTGACGGCAACCGAAGCAGGGCTGCGCTTGCTGCCGATGACTTTGGCCATTCCGTTTGCCGCCTTTTTGAGCGGACGCGCCATGCACCGCACCGGCCGCGTACTGCCTGCGCTGCGCTGGGGTGCGGGCTTGGTGCCTGTGGGTCTGATGGGCCTGGGTTTTTCGGCGCCCACAAGCGCATGGGCCGCCCTGTGGTTGGTGCTGGCTGGCTTGGGCATGGGTCTGCAAATGCCGCCTGCCTTGATTTTGATTCAGCAAGCGGTGCCGCGCAGTCAGGTCGGCAGCGTCACCGGTTTGATTTCATTTTTTCGCCAACTCGGCGGTGCCATCGGCATTGCGGTGCTCAGCTCAGTGCTGTTGATGTGGCTGCGGGAATACCTGCCAGCAGGCACGACGGCACCCACCGACGGCTTGGGCGAGCTTCTTAAATCCGCAGCCGTATCGGCCAGTGCGGGCGCGGGCAAAGGCGCGTTCAAGGGTGTGAACGACACCGCGTTTCAGTACGTCATGTTCCTTACCGCCGCCGTGTCCCTGCTGGCCTTGTGGTGGGTGCCACGCTTGCCCGAGTTGGCGTCGGAAGACACAGGCGCGACGGTGGTCGGCGCTTAGAACTTGTTCGTAAACAGACGGGGTCGGCGTGGCGGCCGCATTGAACGCACAGCTGTGTTGTAACTCCTCGCAATACCTTCGGGGTCTCGCTGCGGTTTACTCCTCGCCCTGCACTCAAATCAATTCGTCAGCCTCCGCCCACACTCCTAG